>NZ_JAGYFX010000089.1:0-25189 GCF_019946615.1 Pseudomonas sp. BF-R-01 | reverse complement strand
ACAAACAAAAGCCCCGCAGATGCGGGGCTTTTTGTTGGACCTGTAGGAGCCGGCTTGCCGGCGATAGCGGTGTGTCAGTAAATATTGATGTGCCAGATGTACCGCCATCGCCGGCAAGCCGGCTCCTACAATGTTATTGGCGGAACGGCGCGAAATTGACGTTGGTGCCCGCCGGGCGCATGTCCTGCAGGTACGAATCCTTGTCCGCACTCAGTTCCAGGCTCAGCGCAGCCTTGCGCTTGCCCTGGTTACGCACCACCAGCCCTTCGAGCTTCTCGCGCAGGAACACCGTCGGCACTTTCAGGTGCAGCAGTTCGTCGGTGTCCGGCGTGTGCATCAGCAGGTGAATCCATTCGTACTGACCAATGGCCAGGCGCGCCACCGGGAGATCGAACCACCAGATGTTGCGGTTACGGTTCAATTCGGCGAAATGGCAGTTGTTGACGCCAAGCACAGCACCGCCGAGTTCCTGGTTTCTGCGGGCAATGGCCTGCTTTTTATCGAGTTTCATAACATTCCTACGGGATTGGATCTTCAGGGCCGTGGCCTGAATACGTTGCGCATTCTCGGGGGTTGGTCGGCAAACATAAAGCCCAACCTGCACGGAACGATGAAATGTCGTTTTTGTGTCAGTCTGAACTTGCACACGGAAATTGTTTCAAAGTCGCCAAGTAGGCTACTTTGATGTAGAAAACGGCCCCTGAGTCGCCACGACTTCAACCCCATTGCGGCGAAAGGAGACGCTAATGATTTTCCCGGACATGAAAGGTGTGCCCCTCCATCGCGTGATGGTGCGCACGGTCACCGAGTTCGTCGCCGACGAGATGTCGACCTATGCCTCGGCGTTGGCCTATCAAATGCTGTTTTCGTTGTTTCCCTTCATTCTTTTCCTGATTGCCCTGATCGGTTTCCTGCACCTGCCGGACTTCTTTTCCTGGCTGCGCCTGCAATCGGAACTGGTCCTGCCGCCCCAGGCGCTGGAGCAGGTGAACCCGGTGATCGACCAGCTCCAGCAATCCAAGGGTGGCTTGCTCTCGGTCGGTATCGTCATCGCGCTGTATACGGCCTCGGCCGGCGTGCGACTGATGATGAGCGCGATGAACGCCGCGTATGACGTGGTCGAAGGCCGGCCGTTCTGGAAGCGTTTTCCGCTGTCGGTTTTCTACACGATCGGCATTGCCGGGATGTTGCTGATTGCCGCCGCGCTGATGGTGCTGGGGCCGCAAGTGATGGGCTGGATCGCCGCGCAGGTCGGCCTTGAAGACTTTATTGTCACGGTCTGGACCATCGCTCGCTGGCCGGTCATCGTGATCCTGATGATGATTGCCGTGGCGCTGATCTATTACGTCATGCCCGACGTAAAACAGGAGTTTCGTTTCATCACCCCAGGCTCGGTGCTGGCGGTGGTGGTGTGGATCATCGCGTCGTTGGGCTTTGCGTTTTACGTCAAGACCTTCGCCAACTACAACGCCATGTATGGCAGTATCGGCGCGATCATCGTGCTGTTGCTGTACTTCTACATTTCCGCGGCGGTGCTGTTGCTCGGCGCGGAAATGAATGCGGTGATCGAACACATGTCGACCGAAGGCAAGGACCCTGGCGAAAAGGTCCCCGGCGAGCACGGTCCTGTCCACGAAGAGAAACATCACGTTTCCGGACTGGGCCGGGATCACTCGGTGAAACCACCCACTGACGAAGTCATCAAATGATCCGTGAAATCCTGAAAATGGGCGACGAGCGCCTGCTGCGCATTGCGCCGCCGGTCCCCGCCGATATGTTCGACAGTCCGGAGCTGTGGCAACTGATCGACGACATGTTCCAGACCATGGAAAGCGTCGGCGGGGTAGGCCTGGCCGCGCCGCAGATCGGCGTCGACCTGCAACTGGTGATCTTCGGCTTCGAGCACAGCGAGCGTTATCCGGACGCTGAAGCGGTGCCGCAGACGATTCTGATCAATCCGCTGATCACGCCGTTGAGCCCGGTGATGGAAGAGGGGTTTGAAGGCTGCCTGTCGGTGCCTGGATTACGCGGCGCGGTGAGTCGTTACCAGCAAATTCGCTATGAAGGTTTTGACCCGAAAGGCGAGCCAATCGTGCGCATCGCTTCAGGGTTTCACGCCCGTGTGGTGCAGCACGAGTGTGATCACCTGATCGGCCGGTTGTACCCGTCACGGATTACCGACTTCAGCAAATTCGGGTTCACCGAAGTGATGTTTCCGGATCTAGATCCCAACGCCGACGACTAAAGTCACCCCAAAACTAATGTGGGAGTGAGACCGGATCCAGCCCCATCGCAATCATCGGTTTGCTGCGCGCATAGCGGCTCAAGCGTTCGACCATCGCGTAGGGCATGGGCGGATCGAAGGTAAACCCGCGACGCTCATAAAAGCCCCGCAAGTCCGGGTGGCAGAACAGCCACACCGGTTGGTCGAGACCGTTCACCGCTTCGGCAATCAGCGTCGCTGCGATCCCTTGTTCACGACAGGCCGGGTCGACAAACAAACCGGTCAACCAATGCCCGCCCGAGACCGGACGCAAGCACAGCGCCGCAATGATCTCGTTGCGCCGGGCCACCCACAATTGAGCGTCGCGGACCGCTTTCATCGACGATTGGTGGGCGCGATAAAACTTGTTCATCAGGGGCCATAACGGCTCATCGAGCAAGGTGTATTGAGTGTCGGGCATGGGGCGGGTCTGTGTGTGCGCAAAGCGGGCGATTATAAAAGAACGGGCGGCCGGGGATAGGTGTATACCTGATCTCACATCCCGTATGAGTGGAGTACGTATCATGGCCAAAGGCATGGATTCAAAAAAAGCAGCGAAGAAGAAACCGGCGAAAACCGCCGATGAAAAACGCGCGGACAAGAAGGCCAAGAAGGTGGGTGTGTTCGGCCATTAAGCGGTAAGCATGAAACGCACGCCCCCCTGTAGGAGCCGGCTTGCTGGCGATTCAGACCACTCGGTGTGTCAGGCAGACCGCGTTGCCTGAATCGCCAGCAAGCCGGCTCCTACAGACAGCGAAAAAATAATCTGCAAGATTTCCCGATGCCATTGCACAGAAGGGGACTGGTCCCCGATCTGAGCAACGCCATGCCCCATTACTTCGATAGTGCCCACCGAGAAGAAATCGAAACCTTGCGCCTGCGCCTGACCGCTCGCACCGAGTGGCCGACCTGGTTGCTGCTGATCGGCGTGTACGGCGGCTGGTTCGGCATCATGCTGGCCAGCAATCGATTGGGCGTCTGGTGGAGCACGTTGCTGATGATTCCGCTGGTGGTGCTGTGGTTGTCGGTGCAGCACGAATTACTTCACGGTCATCCCACCCGCTGGACCACGCTGAACAAAATCCTCGGCTACGCACCGTTCGCTGTCTGGTACCCCTACACGTTGTATCGCGACAGTCATCTGCTGCATCACCGCGACGAAGACCTGACCTTGCCGGGCATCGATCCGGAAAGCCGTTACCTGAGTGCCGAGCGGTGGCAGGGCAGTTCCGTGTTCGAACAGAGTCTGCACTGGCTGAACAAAACCGTACTCGGACGCTTCATCATCGGTGCGCCGCTGGCCTTGCTGGCGCTGGCGCGCGAAGAACTGCAGCGCTTGAGATCGGGTGATCGACAGGCCTGGTTGATGTGGCTGACCCACGGCGCACTGACCGTGTCGATGTTGCTGTTCATCGCCCATTACAGCGTGGTGCCGGTGTGGCATTACCTGTTGCTGATCAGCGTGCCGGCGCTATCGATTGCAATGATCCGCTCCTACTATGAGCACCGTCCCCATGCGCAACCCGAGCAACGCACCGTGCTCAATGAAGCCGGCTGGCCATGGCGCTGGCTGTTCCTGAACCTGAATTTTCATCTGGTGCATCACGACTTGCCGGGTCTGCCCTGGTACGACTTGCCCCGCGCCTACCACGCACGCCGCGAGCAATGGGTGGCGCGCAGCGGCGGGTTTCTGGTGCAGGGTTATGCTCAGTTGTGGCGTGAGAACGGGATAAAGGCGATCGACAGCCCGAAACACCCCTTCCACTGATTGCCAATACATTCCCCTGTAGGAGCCAGCTTGCTGGCGATGGCGGTGTGTCATGTTGCACTGATGGGACTGATACACCGCCATCGCCAGCAAGCCGGCTCCTACACGGGGAATTTTGTTGTATGGGAAGATTTTGATGACTCAACACATCACCGAATTACTGATGTACGTCGCCCCCGAACCCATCCGCCAGGCCAACGAGCGTTGGCTGACGCGAATCCTCGAACGTCTGGTCGCCACTCGCCGCAAAGCCGAAGGGCTGTCGCTGATGGACTTGTGGCTGTCCCCGCAGTTGTTGCTGACCCAAACCTGCGGCTATCCGCTGATGACCGCATTGCGCGGCCAGGTTCGGGTTATCGGCCGGCCTCGTTACGAACTGCCGGACAGCAGCGGCGGTAACCATTGCAGCCTGCTGCTCAGCCGTGCCGATGATTCACGCCGGACCTTGCCCGCGTTTTTCGGCAGCCGTGGCGTGATCAACGGCGAAGACTCCAACAGCGGCATGAACCTGCTGCGTCAACGACTCGCGCCGTTGCACCGCGACGGTCAGTTCTTCGCCAGCGTCGGCATCAGCGGCAGCCACCGCGAGAGCCTGCGCTGGCTGCGTGAAGATCAAGCCGACCTCGCCGCCATCGACAGCGTGACCTTCGCCTACCTGGCGCGGCACGCCGAAGAGGAAGTGGCGGGATTGCGCGTGGTGGTGCGTAGCGCGTTCAGCCCGACCTTGCCGTATATCACCGTTGCGACGGCGACCGATGAACAGGTAGAGGCGCTGCGGCAGGTGATGAACGAGACGTTGCGGGAATTGCCCGATGTCGCCGAAATCCTCGGGTTGCACGAGGTGTTGCCGGCCAGCGAGAGCGACTATCAGGTTGTTCTCGATTATCAGCAGGAAGCTGAGGCGTTGGGGTTTGGGCGGTTGCGTTGACTGGAGATCGCCTTCGCGGGCAAGCCTCGCTCCTACAGGATTTGTGTCGATCTCTGGATTGATGATCGACACAAAACCTGTAGGAGCGAGGCTTGCCCGCGAAGGCAATCAATCAAACACAACGTTAATTCCTTGATGGAATATAAAAATGCATTTTAAGTATTATTAAAGAATAAGGCTCCTTGCTAGGATTCGCCTCACCGGACCACCGGACATTCAGCGACCCTAACCCTTGGAGCCTCTATGTCCGGCACCGACGTATCCCATCGAAACGACGTGGGCGGATTGTTCCGCGCCCATTACCCCTGGCTGTGCGCTCGGTTGCGCCAGTTTCTCGGGGCCAGTTCCAGCGTCGAAGACATCGCCGCCGAGACCTTCGTGCAACTGCTCGAATCGCCGGGGCAGACCCCGATCCGCGAGCCCCGCGCCTTGCTCACCACCATCGCCCGCCGGTTGATTTATCAGCTCTGGCGCCGTCGCGATCTGGAGCGTCAGCACCTCGATCAACTGCAACACCTCGATCAGCCCCAAGCGTCCTCGCCCGAGGAATTGCTGCAACTGACTCAGGCGTTGCACCGCCTCGACCGAACGCTTGAGCGTTTGCCGGGCAAAGTCCGGGCGACGTTCCTGTTGTCGCGCATCGATGGCCTGACGTACCCGCAAATCGCTGCCGAACTGGGCATTTCCCAGCGCTCGGTCAGCGTCTACATGACCCGCTCCCAAGCGTTGTGCGCCCAGCACAGCGCCAATGAACCCTTGCACCAGAGGTCCGCATGAAATCGATCAAAACCCTGCTCGGCAGTTCGCTGCTGGCCCTGAGCCTTGTAGCGAACCACGTTCCCGCCGCGGAACAAACCAAGCCGATCCACTTTGGTGACATCACCTGGGAAAGCGGCAGTCTGATCACCGAGATCCTGCGGCTGATCGTCGAAAAAGGTTACGGCTACCCGACCGACACTTTGCCGGGCAGCACCGTCAGCCTCGAAGCGGCATTGGCCAAGAACGACATTCAAGTGATCGGCGAAGAGTGGGCCGGGCGCAGTCCGGCGTGGGTCAAGGCGGCGTCGGAAGGCAAAGTGTTCGGGCTGGGCGACACCGTCAAAGGCGCCACCGAAGGCTGGTGGGTGCCGGAATACGTGATCAAGGGCGACCCGGAACGCGGGATCAAACCGCTGGCGCCGGAGCTGAAATCCGTCGCCGATCTGGCGCGCTACAAAGACGTGTTCCGCGACCCCGAAGACCCGAGTCGCGGACGCTTCCTCAACAGCCCGACCGGCTGGACTTCGGAGATCGTCAACAGTCAGAAACTCAAGGCCTACGACCTGACCACCAGCTTCGTCAACTTCCGCACCGGCTCCGGCGCGGCGCTGGATGCCGAAGTGGCCTCGTCGATCCGTCGCGGCAAACCGGTGTTGTTCTACTACTGGTCGCCGACGCCGCTATTGGGGCGCTTCAAACTGGTGAAACTCGAAGAGCCGCCGTTCGACGCCGAGGCCTGGAAGACCCTGGCCGATGCCAACAACCCAAACCCCAAAGGCACGCGCTCGATGCCGGCGAGCCTGGCGATCGGCGTGTCTGCACCGTTCAAGACGCAGTATCCGGACTTGGTGTCGTTCTTCGAGAAAGTCGATTTCCCGATCGATCTGCTGAACCAGACGCTGGCGCAGATGAGCGAAAAACGCCAGCAACCGCGTCAGGTGGCGGAGGCGTTTTTGCGCGATCAGCCGCAGATCTGGAAGGGTTGGGTGCCGGGTGAGGTGGCGACCAAGGTGAGTGCGAGTTTGTAATTTTTCGGCGTCTGTTACATCGAATTCGCGGGCAAGCCTCGCTCCTACAAAGGTATCGTTAATCCTGTAGGAGCGAGGCTTGCCCGCGAATCAATCTAAAACCTTACACCAACTCCACGGCCAACGCCGCTTGCACCGCCGGGCGCAAAACAACCCGCGCCTGAAACCGCATCAACGCCGGCCACTGATCCAAATCTATCGCAAACAACGGCGCCCACCGCAACACCGTAAACAAGTAAGCATCCGCCACGCTGAACCCACCCGCCAGCAGATAATCCTGGCGCTCCAGCGTCTGACACAACACCGCAAAGCGCTTGAACAACTTCTCCTTGATCAGCGCTTTCACCTCCTCGGGGAACTGCGCGTTGAACAGCCAACCCAGCCCGCCATGAATCTCTGTCGAAACGAAATTCAGCGACTCCTGCAACCGCACTCGCTCGAACGTCCCGTTCACGGGCGCCAGGTTCGCCTCGGGTCGCAGGTCCGCCAGGTATTGCAGGATCGCCGGGCCTTCAGTCACCACGTCACCGTTGTCGAGTTGCAGCGCCGCGACGTAACCCTTCGGGTTGATGGCGAGGAAATCGGCACCGTTCGCGGTCCGTTTGGTGTGGTTATCGACGCGGATCAACTCGAACGGCAGGTCCAGTTCACGCAGCACAATGTGCGGTGCCAGCGAGCAGGCTTGAGGGGCGTAATACAACTTCATCGGCAGGGCTCTGGTTGGGGATTTGCGCCAGTGTCATAGTGCGCGGCGCCCTCGGTAAAATTAATCTTTCAGAAAACTGCCATAAGGAAAGCTACTGCCATGATGAATCTGATGCACTGGCGAATGGTGGTGGCAGTGGCCGATACGGGCAACATTACCCGCGCGGCCGAACGGGTCGGCATGACCCAGTCAGGCGCGAGCCAGGCGTTGGCGCTGATCGAAGAAACCCTCGGCGTTCAGCTGTTCACTCGGGAGAATCGCCAAACGCTGCCGACCGCTATCGGCCTGCCGGTCATCGAGCAGGCCCGGACCATGCTCGGCGCCCTGGAAAACATCCGCAGCACCGTCGATGCCGCGAAAGACATCCAGCGCGGGACGATTCGCCTGGCGAGTTTTCCCATGGTGCTGGCAACCTTTCTGCCGCCGCTGCTGCGCACATTCAGCCGGCTTTACCCCGGCATTCAGGTGGTCGCGCTGGAAGTCAGCGACGATGAAGTGGAAGCACTGCTCGGCGCCGGTCTGGTGGATGTGGGTGTGGTGCTGAACCCGGCGCCGGAGCGCAATGCCGGGCGTTTGGGGTGCGATGCCTGGGTCGCGGTGTTGCCCGGCGGCCATCCCTTGGCGCGCCGCTCGATTGAGCAAGGCGTCACCCTCGCGGAGTTGGCAGACCAGCCGTTTGTGCTGGCCACGGGTGGCTGTTCGACCAACGCCCGCAGCCTGGCCGCCGATGCCGGTCTGCAATTGCGCGACGTTCGGGTCGAGGTCCGCGAGTGGAGCAGTGCGTTCACGCTGGTGCGCGAAAACATCGGGGTCACCCTGGTGCCGGAAATGACCTTGCCCAGCCATCTCCAGGGGCTGCGTGTGGTGCCGGTCAAACCGCGTATCGATCGTGAGTTTGCCTTGGTGGTCGCCGCAAACAAACAACCCTCGGCAGCGGTGCAGGCGTTGTTGAGCATGCTGGCTGAACACTGAATCAAGCTGAACCGTTTTTGTCCTCAATACTGGCCGACTAGTGGCCTTGCAAGCCTATTGCGGCTGGCTATGCTCAGTCCTGACGAACCATGTCGGTCGCCATGTGAAGGCCGGCATGCACGCTTCAGAGTGCGCACCCCAAGGCACCGATGCGAGCGGCAAGGAGTTTTACGATAAAGGGAGTTACTTATGAAAACGTTAGGGCTGGCCCGGTCCTGGGCTATCAAGAGACGGATGTCTTGATAAGAGCGTTGCCACATGGACTCTCCGATTCAACATCATTGATCACCTGACAATTCCTCCCGTGGAGGAATGCGTGTGCCTGTTCCATGGAACGTTGTGGTGGATACGTTGAAAGACCGAAGAACTTTCATCAATCAAACGACCGCGCTTAGGGTGATACGACCATGTTTAACCTACATCACAAGGCTGACCTGCAGGAAATCGAGCGCTACAGCTGTGCGCTGACCGAGGCCAACGCCAAGTTGGCGGCCGTCAGTCGTTCGATGGCGATGATTGAATTCACCCCTGACGGCATCGTGCTCGATGCCAACGACAACTTTTGCAAAGCCATGGGTTACAGCGCCGAAGAAGTGCGCGGCAAACATCACCGGATCTTTTGCGAGGAAACGTTTTATCGCAGCGAAGCCTACGCCAAATTGTGGCGTGACCTGGCCCGTGGCGAGTCGCTCAGCGGGACTTTCCTGCGCTTGAACAAGGGCGGCAAGGAGATCTGGCTCGAAGCCAGTTACATGCCGGTTATCGGTCCCGACCGGCAAGTCAGCAGTGTGATCAAAGTCGCCACCGACATTACGGACAGGGTGAACAAGGAACACGAAAACGAAAGCATGCTCGCGGCAATCGGTCGTTCGATGGCGGTGATCGAATTCACCCCCGCTGGCAATGTAATCACCGCCAATGAAAACTTCCTGAAGACCACGCATTACGCGCTCAACGAAATCGTCGGTCAGCATCACAGCCTGTTTTGCCACCGCGCCGAAGCCGAATCGCCGTCTTACAAAGGGTTCTGGGCTTCACTGAATCGCGGCGAATATCACTCGCACCGTTTCGAACGCAGAGACAAGCACGGTCATACGATTTTTCTCGAAGCCTCCTACAACCCGTTGTTCGACGCCAAGGGCCGTTTGTACAAAGTGGTGAAGTTCGCCAGCGACATCACGCAGCAAGTGACCACGCTGCAAACGGCTGCGGAGTCGGCCCACAGCACTTCGGTGCAGAACGACTCCTGCGCGCAGAAGGGATCTCAGGTGGTGCAGCAGACGGTGCAGATCATCCAGGACATTTCCAGGGACTTGAACGAAGCGGCGCTGAGCATTGATGCGGTGAGCAAACAGTCCGACATCATCGGCACCATCGTTCAGACCATTCGCGGCATTGCCGACCAGACCAACCTGCTGGCGCTCAACGCGGCCATCGAGGCGGCGCGGGCGGGGGAGCACGGCCGAGGGTTTGCCGTGGTGGCGGATGAGGTTCGCAGTCTCGCGGCACGCACGAGCCAAGCGACGCTGGAGATTGTCGACGTGGTGCGCAAAAACCACGATTTGTCGTTGAGCGCGGTGTCGAGCATGCAGTCGAGCTTGAGCCGCACCGGCCTTGGGGTGGAACTGGCGAACGAGGCGGGGGAGGTGATCCTGGAAATCCAGCAAGGCTCGCGGCACGTGGTGGATGCGATCAGCCAGTTCAATTCAACGCTGCAATTGAATTGAAACGCCCCTACAGGGAATCGTAACGGATTCTGGATTGTGGATTCACCCATGAACTGTAGGAGCGAGGCTTGCCCGCGAAAGCGGTGCGTCAGTCGACATTAATGTTGAATGTGACGGCCTCTTCGCGGGCAAGCCTCGCTCCTACAGAAGCATTCGCGTGGTCAGAGCGATGCGAGGAACTTGTCGACCACCTGGGCGCCGCTTTTCTCACTGCTGCTGCCGTTTTCTTTCTCGGCCTGCGCCAGTTTTATCTTGTCTTGCAGACGTTCGGCAATCTCTTTACCGACCGCCAGTTGTTTCTCTGGCGGCATGGCTTTCAGGTCTTCTTCGGTAATCCCCATCTCCTTCAGAATACTGTCGCGCAACCGCTGTTCCGGGGTTTTGCTCATGTAGTCCTTGAAGTCGGCCATGGCGGTGCTTTCACCGGCCTTTGGCACTGTCGAGGCGTCAGTGGCTTGCAGCGCGACACGAGTCTTGGCGAACGCTTCATCGACGTTGTCGCTGATTTTATTGGCGGCGTTGACCTGTTCCGTGGCGAGCCTGGAAGCAGACGCCTGGACCATCCCGGCGTTCTTCACGTTTTGCAGCTGGATATTGTTTTGCACGCTCTGCATCAACACGGCTTGCAGGCCACCTTGAAGACCCGCGGCGGCATCCGCAGTCGGTTCGTCGCCCGGCTTTTTGGGAAGCGGCGTCACTAGGTTTTGCTTTGCACTGACCAACATGATGAATAGACCTTGTAGGTGTTTGCGGTGCAGCGACTTGAGCAATTAGCGTGCCCGGGCAATAAAACCCAGTATTTTCAATTGGTTATGTTTTTGCTTGAGCAGAAAACGAAAGAGTTGCGGTCAACCTTTGCCGCCCGACGGCAGAGGTCGACCGATCAAGGCAGGCCGTTGCAGCCGTGTTTGAGGAACCCGGGGCGTTGCGCCAGGCGTTGGAAATATTCGTCGATGGCCGGGAAATCCGGTCGATCCATCGGCGTCATCAGCCAACGGTTGACTGACAGCCCGATGACGATATCGGCCAGCGTGAACCGTGGCCCGGCAACATAGGCTTTGGTGGTCGCGAGCTGATGTTCGAGGATGCCCATCTTCTGATTCCAGCCGCGTAAGCCCGTGGCAATCCGGTGCGCGTCCTGGAACTCCGGGTCTTTGCGTACCAGTGCCGTGAACGCGTAGCTCCAGGACGAATTGAGATCGGTGGCTTGCCAATCCATCCACTGCTCCACCCGGGCGCGCGCCGCCGGTTCGTGCGGCAGCAATTCAGCGTGTGGGTGTTTGCCGGCCAGGTAACGGCAGATGGTATTGGACTCCCACAGCACGCCGGCCTCATCAATGATCACCGGCACCTGTGCGTTGGGGTTGAGCCGGACAAATTCGGGACTGTGGGTCGACGCATACCCGCTGCCCCAGTCCTCGCGTTCGTAGGAAAGGCCCAGTTCGTCGCAGGTCCACAGGACTTTTCTGACGTTGATGGATGAAGCCTTACCCAGGATCTTCAGTGCATGTTCCATGGAGATACTCCTACAGCGGTCAGACGCTTTTTGGAATGATCAGAATACCTCTGTAGGAGCCAGCTTGCTGGCGATCGCATCACCGCGTTGAATCTGACGGACCGAGGTGATTCGATCGCCGGCAAGCCGGCTCCTACAGGTGTTACGTGCTTTCGCGCACCTTCAATTCGAACCCCATATCCTGCACCGGTTTCGCCACGGTGTTGCCCGCCATCAACGTCAGCATCTGCTCTGCCGCGCGACGGCCAATTGCCTCGCGCGGGGTGTTGATGCTGCTCAGGCGCGGGACCATGTGCGCCGAGGCCGGCAGGTCGTTGAAACCGAGGACCGCCACTTGTTCGGGGATTTTGATTCCGCAGCGCATCGCTTCCAGCAGCGCGCCCTGGGCCAGGTCGTCGTTGCCGAAGAAGATCGCGTCGACATCGGGATGACTGGCGAGCAGTTGCAGGAACAGCTCGCCACCCAGGCCGACGGAGGAGGCGCGGGGCGTCAGCACTTCCAGGTCTGGGTCATAGCGACCAGCCTTTTGCAGGGCTTTGCGAAACCCTTCGCCGCGCAGCAACGTGCGCTGATCCAGTTGCGCACCGATGTACGCCAGACGCTTGCGACCGCGGGACAGCAAATGCTCCGCCGCCGTTTCGCCGGCCGCCAGTTGCGAGAAACCCACGCAATTGAGGCCCGCAGCGCTGTCGAGTTCCATCATGTACACGCAGGGAATATTGCTCGCCTCGATCATCCGCCGCGAACTTTCGGTGCGATCAAACCCGGTCAGCAGCAAACCGCGTGGCTGATAGGCCATGTAATTGCGCAGCAGGTTTTCTTCTTCATCACGCGAGTAATGGAAGTTTCCGATCAGCACTTCGAAGCCCTTCGGTCGTAAAACCTGATGAATGGCTTCCAGGGTGTCGATGAACAGCAAGTTGGACAGCGACGGCACCAAAACCACCACGGAATGGCTCTGGGCCGAGGCTAACGCACGGGCGGCGGGGTTGACCACGTAGTTGAGTTCAAGCGCGGCTTTCTGGACTTTTTCCACCAGTTCGGTGGCCACCGTGCTCACGCCGCGCAAGGCGCGAGAGGCGGTAATCGGGCTGACGCCGGCCAGTCGGGCTACTTCATTGAGGGTAGGACGGCCAGTGGTTCGCGTATTTTTATCGTTTTTAGGAGAGGTCATCGGGCGGCTTGCCAAACAAAATTCAAGGCACTAAGGTAGCGCTGTCCCGATGCAGCTGCAAATGCGTAAGCGAGTTTTGCCTGAACCTCGCTTTTCGGCGTCCGGAACGAACATGCTGCAACCCACAAAAATGACAAGAAGGCGTCGGCAACTTCTACTTTTCGTCTAGTGTCATAACTGGCAAAGGTAGCGCTGTCTGCGCGCTGAGGTGTTACATGAATCATCCCATCACCGCCCTGGTCATCATGGGCGTTGCCGGTTGCGGCAAGACCTGCGTCAGCGAAGCCTTGTGCCAGCTCAGCGGCGCGACTGCCATTGAAGGCGATACTTTCCACCCTGCCGCCAATATCGAAAAGATGAGCGCGGGTATCCCCCTGAACGACGACGACCGTGCTGGCTGGCTCGACAGCCTGTGCGATGAATTGCGCCGCGTCGACGCCACGGGCCAGCGCCCGGTGTTGACCTGCTCGGCCCTCAAACACAGTTACCGCGAAGTTTTGCGCAGCGCCTTGCCGGGCCTGGGTTTTGTGTTCCTTGAGCTCACGCCTGAAGTGGCGGCCGATCGTGTCTCCCATCGGCCGGGCCATTTCATGCCGTCGACCCTGATCGACAGCCAGTTCGCCACCCTTGAATCCCCGGTTGGCGAGCCGCTGACCCTGGCCCTCGACGCCTCGAACCACAGCGTCGACCAGTTGGCGAAGCAAGCCCACGCCTGGTGGCTGGAACACGGCCTGAAACGCGCCGGTTAAATTTTGCTTGAAGAGATAGCGCTGTCCTTATGGCTTTCGAATTACCCGTTTTAATAACAACAACAACCAGGAGACACCCCTAATGTTTGGCATGTCCCACGAGACCTTCCTGCTGCTCGATGCAGTGGTCACGGTGATCGGGCTTATCGTCTTGATCACCAAGTTCAAATTTCACCCGTTCATTGCCCTGATCATTGCCGCAGCCTTTCTCGGGCTGACTTCCGGCATGCCGATCGGCACCATCATCAAGGCGTTCCAGGACGGCTTCGGTGGCGTGCTCGGTTTCGTCGGCATCATCCTCGCGCTGGGCACGATGCTCGGCAAAATGATGGCCGAGTCGGGCGGGGCGGATCAGATTGCCCAGACGCTGATTCGCGCGTTCGGCAAGGACAAAGTGCAGTGGGCAATGATGTTCGCCGCGTTCCTGGTCGGCATTCCGCTGTTCTTCGAAATCGGTTTTGTGCTGCTGATCCCGCTGGTGTTCATCGTCGCCCGGCGTACCGGCGTGTCGATCATCAAGATCGGTATCCCGCTGCTGGCCGGTCTGTCTGCCGTGCACGGGCTCGTTCCGCCGCACCCGGGTCCGTTGCTGGCCATCGGCGTGTTCGGTGCCGACATCGGCAAGACCATTCTCTACGGCCTGATCGTTGCTCTGCCGACGGCCATCATCGCCGGCCCGATCTACGGCACCTTCATCGCCAAGTACATTCCCGGCCATCCGAACCAGGAACTGGTGGATCAACTGGCGCGTGAGAACGATTCTGCCGATCTCCCGAGCTTCTCCATCACCTTGATCACCGTGCTGTCGCCGGTGTTCCTGATGCTGCTCAAGACCTTCGCCGACGTGGTGCTGCCGGACGGCAACTTCTTCCGCACCTTCATGGACCTGATCGGTCACCCGATCTCGGCCCTGTTGCTGGCGTTGCTGCTGTCGCTGTACACCTTCGGTTACAAGCAGGGCATTGGCTCCAACCAGATGCTCAAGTGGCTGGATGCGAGCCTCGCGCCAACCGCCGCGATCATCCTGATCATCGGTGCCGGTGGTGGCTTCAAGCAGATGCTGGTGACCAGTGGCGTGGGTAATGTCATCGGCAACATGGCGGTGGCCGCGCAAATCTCGCCGATCCTGCTGGCCTGGCTGGTGGCGGCGGTGATCCGTATCGCGACCGGTTCGGCGACCGTGGCGACCATTACTGGCGCAGGCATCGTGGTGCCGGTGGTGGGGATGATTCCGGGTGTGAACCGTGAGCTGCTGGTGCTGGCCACCGGCGCCGGTTCGTTGATTCTGTCTCACGTCAACGACGCGGGTTTCTGGCTGGTGAAGCAGTACTTCAACATGACCGTAGCGGAAACCTTCAAGACCTGGACGGCGATGGAAACCATCCTGTCCGTGGTTGGCCTGGGCTTTATCCTGCTGCTGTCGTTGTTCGTCTAACGTAGCGACACCGCAAAACTAATGTGGGAGCGAGCCTGCTCGCGATGAGGGCTTAACATTCAACGAAGATGTTGAATCTAAGTCCGCTATCGCGAGCAGGCTCGCTCCCACAGTGTTATGTGTCAGGCGTCAGGTTTTGCTGACCAAACCATCCGCCCTGAACATCCCGCGAATCCCGCGCACGGCCTGACGAATCCGGTCCTGGTTTTCGATCAGCGCGAAGCGCACATGATCATCCCCATATTCCCCGAACCCGACACCCGGCGAGACGCAGACCTTGGCTTCGGCGAGCAGTTTCTTGGCGAATTCCAGCGAGCCAAGGTGCGCATACGCTTCGGGAATCTTCGCCCAGACATACATCGACGCTTTCGGATTCTCGACCATCCAGCCCAGTTCATGCAGGCCTTTGACCAGCACGTTGCGCCGCTGCCGATACTGCTCGGCGATGTCTTTCACGCACTGCTGATCGCCTTCCAGTGCGGCAATCGCCGCGACTTGCAGCGGTGTGAAGGTGCCGTAGTCGTGGTAGCTCTTGATCCGCGCCAGGGCGTTGACCAGTTCCGGGTTGCCGACCATGAAACCGATGCGCCAGCCTGCCATGTTGTAGCTCTTGGACAGGGTGAAAAACTCCACCGCAATGTCCTTGGCGCCCGGCACTTGCATGATCGACGGGGCTTTCCAGCCGTCGTAGACGATGTCGGCGTAGGCCAGGTCATGCACGACCAGTACGTCGTACTGTTTGGCGAGGGCGATCACCCGTTCGAAGAAATCCAGCTCCACGCACTGCGCGGTGGGGTTGGACGGGAAGCCGAGAATCATCATCTTCGGTTTCGGAATCGAGCCGCGAATCGCCCGTTCCAGTTCGGCGAAGAAGTCCACGCCCGGAATCAACGGCACCGAACGCACCTGGGCGCCGGCAATCACGGCACCGTAGATGTGAATCGGGTAGCTCGGGTTCGGCACCAGCACGGTGTCGCCCTGGTCCAGCGTGGCGAGCATCAAGTGCGCCAGGCCTTCCTTGGAACCGATGGTCACGATGGCTTCGCTTTCCGGGTCGATGTCGACCTCGTAACGTTCCTTGTACCAGTTGGAAATCGCCCGGCGCAGACGTGGAATGCCCTTGGACGTGGAGTAACCGTGGGTGTCTTCGCGCTGGGCGACGGTGACGAGTTTTTCGACAATGTGCGGCGGCGTCGGGCCGTCGGGATTGCCCATGCTCAAGTCGATGATGTCTTCGCCACGACGACGGGCGGCCATCTTCAGCTCGGCGGTGATGTTGAATACGTAAGGGGGGAGTCGATCTATGCGCGCAAAGCGGCGCGGCGAACCTTGTTCGGCCATTGTTGCCTCGGATAACGTAAGCGCCCGGAACCGTCCGAGCGACGCTGGTCACTGCGGTGACCTGTGGCGGAATGTAAGGGCAGCTGTGGCAGACTGTCCAGCCTCCACGTAAATAATTTTTTCCGAAGGAAATCGGTCGATGGAATTTAGCAGCGGCTTTCTGCTGAGCCTTTCTCTGTGCCTGGACATCGGCGTAGCCAATATCGCTATGATCACGCTGGCCATGCAGCGCGGCTATTTTCAAGGCTTTGCGCTGGGGTTGGGCACCTGTGTTGGCGACCTGATCTACGCCGTGCTGGCCTTGGCCGGCATGACCGTTTTGCTGCAATACGAAACCGTGCGCTGGGTGTTGTGGATTGGTGGTTCGGCGTTGCTGATCTATTTCGCGGCGAAGATGATCTATTCGGCAATCCACCATGAGGCGCTGTTGGCCGAGACCGCCGAAGTGGGCCACAACTCGCACCGCAAGGAGTTCTTTCGCGGGATCTTTCTCGCCATGTCGTCACCCAGCGCCATTCTCTGGTTCGCGGCGGTGGGCGGCACGCTGATCGCGCGGTCTGGCGGTGGCGGGGCGCTCAGCTCGGCATTGTTCCTCGGCGGATTTCTCTGTGCCGGACTGTTGTGGTCGGCAGGCCTGTGCTTTGCCGCGAGCCATGGCGGCAAGTTACTGGGCGACAAGCTGCTGCGTTATTCGTACATGGCATCGGCGGCGATCTTCTGCTATTTCGCGGTGTACGTGATCCTATCGGGGTACAACGAGTTTATTGGCGCTGGCGCCGCCGAGGCGTTGCATACGCTGTAATTGGGCGAATCGGGTTTGGCTTCTATACTCCTAGCCGAACCCACTTTTTGTACCAGGAGCCGAGTCATGGATGATAAAAAAAGCGTCGAAATCCCGGAACCACGCTACGAACATGGGCACTTCCTGCTCATTGCAGGGCTTGGTGGACGGTTTACTCAGCAAACCACCCAGGGCATTCCAGCGCTCTGGGAAAAATTCATTCCGCACATCGGAAACGTTCCGGGCCAGAAGGGCGAAGTGACCTACGGCGTGTGTTGCAATTTCGATGGCAAGGGCGGCTTCGACTACATCGCCGGCGTCGAGATCAGCAAGCTCGACGACTTGCCGGACCAGTACCGTTGGGTAGAGGTCCAGCCTCAGTATTACGCGGTGTTCGAGCATAAAGGGCCGCTGGATGCATTGCCGCAGCTGTTTCAGCACATCTTCGGCACCTGGCAACCGCAGTCCGGGCATGAAGTGCTGGATGCTCCGGAATATGAGCGCTACAGCGAAGACTTCAACCCGAAGCTCAACACCGGAAAACTGGAAATCTGGGTGCCGATCAAAGCGTGAAGTGTAGGTCGGGAGGCGGATCAACGATGCGCCTCTCGATGTCATGCCCAGGCTGATTTATGATCCCCAGCCTTTCCCCGCTGATTCCGAGCCGCCATGAACACCGTCATCCGCCACGTCACCCCCGCTGACCTGGACCGCTGCTACGCCATCGAAACCGTTGCCTACGAAGGTGACGAAGCTGCCACCCGAGAAAAAATCGCCACGCGCATCGCCACCTGGCCTGAAGGTTTTATCGTCGCCGAAGTGGACGGCGTTGTAGCCGGTTTCATCAACTCCGGTGCTGCGTTTCAGGTGGAAATGTCGGACGAAGCGTTCAAGGAACTGATCGGCCACGACCCGGCCGGCCCGCACGTGGTGATCATGTCGGTGGTGGTGCATCCGGATTATCAGGGGCAGGGTTTGGCGAAACGTCTGATGGGCGAGTTTATCGAGCGCATGCGTGCGCTGGGCAAGGCCAGCATCAACCTGATGTGCAAGGAGCGGCACATTCCGCTGTACGCCGGGTTCGGATTTGCCTACATCAAACCTTCCGCATCGGACCATGGCGGAATGGCGTGGCATGAGATGGTGTTGGCGCTCTGATTGATGCGGTGTGGTGTGAAATGCTTTCGCGGGCAAGCCTCGCTCCTACAGGTTTGGTGTGCTCCTGAATTCACCATGAACCTGTAGGAGCGAGGCTTGCCCGCGAAGGCAATCCAAAAGTCGCCACATCGATCTAATAAAGACTGTCCCGCACCCTCACCGGCGCTTCCCGGTCATATGTCTCTGAATCAAACTGCCCATCATTCAACCGCTTGTGAAACGCCCCCGCCGTCGGCAGCGCCGAGCGATCCAGGTGCTTTTCGGGGTTCCACAAATCCGAACGCACAATCGCTTTCGAGCAGTGAAAAAACGCCGCCTCCACCGTCACCAGCATCACCGTGCGCGCCGGTTTGCCGTTGACCGCGAAGCTTTCCAGCAAGGCCGGCTCATTGCTGATCTGCGCTGCGCCGTTGACCCGCAAGGTTTCGCCGATCCCCGGGATGATGAACAACAGCGACACCCGCGGATCGAACACCACATTGCGTAGCGTGTCGATGCGGTTGTTGCCCGGGCGATCCGGGATCGCCAGGGTGCGCTCATCGATGATTCGCACGAAACCCGGTGTGTCTCCGCGCGGCGAGCCGTCCAGGCCGTCGGGGCCGACCGAGCTGATGATTACCAGCGGCGAGGCGCGGACCATCGCTTGATAATCCTCGTTCAGAAAGGCGATTTGCTTGCGTACTGCGCGTTCGTGGGGTTGGCCGTAAATTGCTTCCAGTGCTTCGATGCTGTCGAGCATAACCACCTCAGAAAATCAGCCCCATCCGCCGTTCGTAACCGATCCGGCCCTTGTAGGCCTCGCCGCTGTCGACCCAGCCGAATTTTGCATACAGCGCGATGGCTGCTTCGTTGTCCGCATCCACCGACAACTCCAGCCCCCGTATTTCCGGAAACGCCTGACGCGCGACCTCCGGTAAGGCTTGCAGGCAGGCCTTGCCATAACCTTTGCCCTGTTGACGCTGATCGACTTGCAACGCATGCAGGGTGGCGCTGTGTTCGTCGGCCCAGGCCGGCAGCACTGGCGGGCGTTTGAGCAGCAGGAAAGCCACCGGGACATTCTCGACCAGCAGGGCAAATCCTTTGACGCCGGGGCCGGGTTTGGACAGCAGGGTGTGCAATGCACCGTGGATGTCACCGGAGAACTTGATCTGTTCCTGATGAACTTCGATGGCCTCCACCTCCTGGCGCTGCTTCGCGTTCAGGCTTTCGTAAGGCACGAGTCGGGTTGTCACTGGAGTGTCCTTTTTCCAACAGAAATGAGCCTCGGATTCTAGCGAGTTTGCGCCCATGGATTATTTTTAATTTGACTGTCGATCTGGCGTCTTGCCGGACGACTAAGGGTGTCTTCACAACAAAAAACACGGAGAACCACCATGAACGCTACCCACGAAATCCAGGCCCTGATCGACAGTTATCGTCAGGCGGTCATCACCAAGGATCTCGAGAAAATCATGGCGTTGTATGCCGAGGACATCGTCTCCTACGACGCGGTCAAGGCACTGCAGTTTCGCGGCAAGGCGGCCTACCGCGCGCATTGGCTGGAATGCATGGAAATGTGCCAGGGCCCGCACACCTTTGATTTTGACCAGATGAACATCGTGGCCGACGAGCACATCGCCTTCGCCCATTGGCTGGCTCATTGCGGCGGCACCAACGAGAAGGGCGAAACCCAGGCCTGCTGGATGCGCGTGACCGGCTGCTATCGGCGCGAGGCCGGGCAATGGCGCATCGTCCATGAACACTGGTCGGCGCCGTTCGACATGACGAGCGGCACCGCGCTGTTCGGTCTGCAGCCCTGATCGTCGGGAAGTGCCCCCCACGCGCCAAACTGCAGCCATAGTTGATCAGTTCGATCCGGAGAGCCCCATGAAGTATTTATGCCTGGTCTACAGCAACGAACAGGAGTTGCACTCGCTGCCCGAAAGTCCCAACGACGCCGAGTGCATGGCCTACGCCGAATCGATCCAGGGCAGTGGCCGCATGCTCGCCGCCGAAGCGCTGGAGTCGGTGCAGACCGCGACCACCGTGCGCATGCGCAACGGCAAAGTGTCGATCACCGACGGCCCGTTCGCCGAAACCAAGGAGCAGTTGGCCGGCTTCTACCTGATCGACGCCAAGGACCTCAATGAAGCCCTCCAGGTTGCCGGCAACATTCCGGCGGCCCGGGTCGGCTGTGTCGAGGTGCGACCGGTTCGTCAATTGAATCCCTGATAAGGAGGTTTGCGTGGTGATGTGGGTGATTGAAGGCCATCGGCACTGATGGCTGACGTGTCGGTCAAGGCTCGGGTCGAGCAGGTTTACCGCGAAGATTCGCGGCGAATCCTCGCGACCCTGATTCGTTTGCTCGGTGATTTCGATCTGGCCGAGGAGGCCCTGCACGAGGCGTTTTTCATCGCGGTCGAGCGTTGGCAGCGTGACGGTGTGCCGGACAATCCGCGTGCCTGGCTGGTGTCCACCGGGCGCTTCAAGGCCATCGACGGCTTGCGTCGGCGCGCGCGGTTTGCCGCGTCCCGGCCGATGCTGATCGCGCAACTGGAAGCGCTGGAGCAGGCCGACTGGAGTGACGAAGACGTGGAAGACGATCGCCTGCGCCTGATCTTCACCTGTTGTCACCCGGCACTCGCGGCGGATGCTCAAGTGCCGCTGACGTTGCGCGAAGTCTGCGACCTGACCACCGAAGAAATCGCCCGGGCGTTTCTCTCGGCACCGGCCACCATTGCCCAACGCATCGTGCGTGCCAAGGCGAAAATCCGCGACGCGAAAATTCCTTATCAGGTGCCGACCCTGGCGGAATTGCCCGAGCGTCTCGACAGCGTGCTGCGGGTGATTTACCTGGTGTTCAACGAAGGTTACTCGGCGTCCATCGGTGCTGAACTGACTCGCGAGGATCTGACCCGAGAGGCCATCCGGCTCGGCCGATTGGTCATGGAATTGCTGCCCGAACCCGAAGTGATGGGTCTGCTAGCGCTGATGCTGTTGCATGAGTCACGACGCCCGGCGCGAACGTCGGCGAGTGGCGAGCTGATTGTGCTGGATGAGCAGGACCGTTCGCTGTGGGATGCCGGGTTGATTGCCGAAGGGTGCGCGCTGATTGCGCGGGCGTTGACCTCGCGGCGATTCGGGCCTTACTGCCTGCAAGCGGCGATTGCGGCGGTGCATGCCGAAGCGCCGACGGCGGGGGAGACGGACTGGGCGCAGATTGCGGGTTTGTATGATGTGCTGTTGGCGGCGGTGCCTTCACCGGTGATTGAGCTGAATCGCGCGGCGGCGATCGCCAAACGGGATGGACCGTTGGCGGGATTGACGTTGGTTGAAGGGATTCTGAATCGCGGCGAATTGCTGGATTACCACCTGGCGCATTCGGCGCGGGCGGAGTTTTGTCGGCAGTTGGGCAGGGTGGAGGAGGCGCGGGCGGCGTATGGGCGGGCGTTGGAATTGACGCAGCAGGTGCCGGAGCGGCGGTTTATCGAGGCTCGGATCAGGGCGTTAAAGTAGGTTGAATTCGCCGGCCTCATCGCCGGCAAGCCGGCTCCTACAGGTTCAGCGCCGCCCTTTGTAGGAGCCGGCTTGCTGGCGATAAGGTCCGCAGGACCTTCATTCCAACATCTTGCCCAACAACCAGCTCCCCGCCGGCCCCGGCGGATGCAGCCGCGACCACAGCGCATCGACGAACAGCGGCTTCGGCCACCCTCGCACGTTCAACTCCTGCAACGTCCCGGCATCAAACCGCCCCACCAGCCATCGCGGCAACGGCGCCCAGCCGAATCCACCCTGAGCCATTTCCAGCAGCATCAAGTAACTCGGTGCCGACCACACACGCCCCTTCGCCCGGCTTTCATACGGATTGACGATGGTCGCCAGACGCAGCTCCCGGTGCTGCTGCAACAGCTCCTGATCGATTCCGGTCAGGGTCGCCAGCGGATGCTCACGGGACACGAACAAAGCGATTTCCGTGCGTTCCTGCACCGTCGAACTGACCAGGTCCGGCGGGTAACTGTCCTGCTGCTCGGCGAACGCCACATGCGCCCGACCGCTTTGCACCAGCGCCACCAGGTCATCGCATTCGGCGATCAGGCATTCGAGTTCCAGGTCCGGGTAGCGCTGCTCGAACGCACTGAGCGCCGCTTCGAAACGGTCGGACTGATAGGTGTCGGAAATCGCCACGGTCAGCTTCGGCTCGACACCCTGAGAGAGTTGGCTGGCGGTCATTTCCAGGCGACTGGTGGCCGCGAGGATTTCCTCGGCCCGTTGCAGCATCACGTGCCCGGCCGGCGTCAGCGTGGGCTTGCGGCTGCTGCGGTCGAACAACACCAGATTCAGATCGATCTCCAGGCTCGCCACCGCAGCACTGATGGTCGACTGGCTGCGCCCCAGTTTGCGCGCCGCCGCGGAAAACGAGCCTTGGGTCGCCGCTTGCACAAACGCTTGCAACACTTCCTGAGAGGCCATGAACTATCGCCTTGATCGATGGTTATTGGTTATGAAGTATCGGCGTGAGGATGGATCATGACAACCACAGTCACTCAGGGAGTTCTGCTCATGAACGCCAACAAATCCATCACTGAACGTATTTTCCAGGCCATCGGCTTTGAACTGCTGGCCATCGTGATCTGCACCCCGTTGCTGGCGTGGATCATGGACAAGCCGATGCTCGACATGGGCGTCGTCACCGTTGTCATTGCGGCGCTGGCCCTGGCCTGGAACGTGATCTTCAACGGGATTTTTGACCGCGTGCTGACGCGATTCGAGATTGCGCACAACGCCTGGACGCGAGTCGTTCATGCGCTGCTGTTTGAAGGCGGGTTGGTGGCGGTCGGCGTGCCGCTGATTGCCTGGTGGCTCAACGTCAGCCTGTGGCAGGCGTTCTTGCTGGATATCGGGGTGTTGCTGTTTTTCCTGCCGTACACCTACGTTTACCACTGGGTGTATGACGTAGTGCGCGAACGGCTTGTGATGCGAGAGTCTTGCGAAACCTGAAAACAAACCCTGTAGGAGCCAGCTTGCTGGCGATGGTGTGTCAGTCAGAGTGGTATCGACTGACACACCATCGCCAGCAAGCCGGCTCCTACAGGGGTTATGCGTTAGACGTGGAAGTAGCCTACACAGCTGTCGAACGGCAGACGCTTGAGCTCGATCTTGTTCAGGTCGAGCACTTCACGCAGGGCCTTGGTTTCGCCCGGGAAGTTGCGATAAGCGACTTCGTCCAGCACCACGATGGCGCCTTTTGGCATGTACGGCAGGAAGGTTTCCAGCGCGACTTTGGTCGATTCGTACAGGTCGGTGTCGAGGATCAGCATGGCCACGACCAGGTCCGGACGGGTCTTGACCCACTCCGGCACGGTCTTGACGATGTCGCCCTTGACCAGTTCGCAACGCGGGATGCGGTTGACCGGGCGCAGCAGGTCGTTGGCGTCGATCATGTCCTGGATCAGCGACTGGTCGGTGTCGGCGAACATGGTCTCGTTGACGTCGGCCGGGTCTTCTTTCTTGTCGATGCTCTGGAAGCCTTCGAAGGTGTCGAAGCCCACGATCGAACGGTTGATCGCGTACGGTTCCAGGATCATCGACAAGTGCATGTACAGCATCAGCGAGTTGCCCTTGTACACGCCGCACTCGATGATCGCGCCCGGTACTTCAGCGACTTTCTTGAACAGTTCCATACGCGACAATGCAGCGGTCACGCCGATGCGGTTGGCGAAGACGAACGGTGCGTCGGCCACGTACTCGGCATCGACCCGTTTCAGAACGTTGGTACGGGTTTCGTTGTACTGGGCCTCGGCAGGCGTGATGCGACGCTTGGTCATGCTTCGATTCCTTGGAAATTAGAAAAGTCGTGGGCGTGGAAATAGTCTTTGAAACCTGCGCCGACGTCAGGGCAGGCGCTGTCGACGTTGATCGCGCCGCGCTTGTGCTTGAGGTCGTCGAGGTGCATCAGGCGGAAATCCACGCTGAAACGGGTTTGTTGCGTGTAGTTGGGCACCGTGCCGTGCAGGTGTGAACCCGAGAAAACCAGCATCTCGGCGGTGTTGCCGGCGATGCGAATTTCGGACGCGGTGTTGATCGCTTCGGTGGGCACCGGGTGTTGGCGTGCCTCTTCCTTGACGTTGTCCTTGGCGCGTTGACGTTGTACGCCAATCCAGTCCGACAGGCTCCATTGCGCCGAGGTGTTTTTCACCGGGGCATCGAAGTAGGCCGGGTTGATCATCATGGTCTGGTCAGGCTGGATCGTGTAGACCGGCATCCAGGTATTGATCTGGCAATCGACGCCGCCGTACCAGGTATCGCGATGCGGCTTGTAGGCATAGCTGACGCCCGCATGCAGGTAGTCGTAGTTGGGTACGACGCGGATACGCGGTACGTCGAAGATGAATTCTTCGGGGGCGGCACCGATCTCTTCGGTGAAGCTGCGAATCAGTTCTTTGGCACGCAGGCTGTTGGTGAACTGGCCCTTGAGGCGCGTCACCAGTACGACGAATTCTTCCACCGGCATCAGCGTGTGCAGCGCCTGGTGGTTGGTCTCGCCGTCGAAGGCAGCGGTGATGCTTTCCTGGGCGAACGCGCACAGCTCTTTGGCGGCGCGCAGTTGTGTGTTCAGGAAGATGTCGCCGCCATAGATGGCTTCTTTGAAGTCAGCTTTGTGTTGAAGCTGATTGATGTACAGATTCACGGTTCCTCTCCTGAATACATCGAGTCTCTTAAGAGTCGGCCACACGTTAGCAAACTGAAGTGCAATCCGGTGGGCGGAGGACCAATAAAAGCGCAATCCCCTGAATTTGCGACGAAAAGCATTCTCCAGACAAAAAAAATCCCCCTGTAGGAGCGAGGCTTGCCCGCGAAGAACGATAACGCGGTCATTCGGCTAGACCTCGTTATCGTTCTTCGCG
>NZ_JAGYFX010000088.1:0-25457 GCF_019946615.1 Pseudomonas sp. BF-R-01 | reverse complement strand
GGGCCCTGACGGTTGATGCGAAGCTCCAGGCCGCCATCGCCAGCAAGCCGGCTCCTACAGAGGGGATGTGGGTCAGTCCATCAGGCCCCATTCGCCGGGTTGTGCGTTGGGTCCCGGTGATGCGTCGGCATGCAGCTTGAGCCGCAGGCGCAAATTGTTCAGCGAGTCCGCATGCTTCAAGGCCTCTTCTTCGCCGATAGCGCCTTCGATCACCAATGCGTACAGCGCGCAATCGAACGTCTGCATACCCTGTTCGGTCGACTTTTCCATGATCCCTTTGAGCTCGTCGAATTCATTGCGCCGTATCAGGTCGCCAATGGTCGGCGATCCCAGCATCACTTCTACCGCCGCCCTGCGCTGACCGTCACGAGTGCGCACCAGACGCTGGGAAATGAAGGCTTTAAGGTTGTTGCCCAGGTCATGCAGCAGTTGCATCCGCCGTTCTTGCGGGAAGAAATTGATAATGCGATCCAGCGCCTGATGGGCGTTGTGAGCGTGCAAGGTGGAAATCACCAAATGCCCGGTGTCGGCAAACGCCAGCGCATGCTCCATGGTCTCGCGGTCGCGGATCTCACCGATCAGCACCACGTCGGGTGCCTGGCGCAGGGTGTTTTTCAGCGCGGTATGAAAACTGCGGGTGTCGACGCCGACCTCGCGCTGATTGATGATCGATTTTTTGTGCCGGTGGATGTACTCGATAGGGTCTTCAATGGTGACGATGTGCCCGCTGCTATGGCGGTTGCGGTAATCGATCAACGCCGCCAGCGAGGTCGACTTGCCCGAGTCGGTGGCGCCGACGAACAGCATCAGCCCTTGTTTGAGCATCACCGTTTCCAGCAGCACGGGTGGCAACTTGAGGTCTTCGAAACGCGGAATGTCGAGTTTGATGTTGCGCACCACGATCGACACATCGTTGCGTTGCTTGAAAATATTGACCCGAAAGCGCCCGACTCCCGACAACGAGATCGCCAGGTTCATCTCCAGTTCCCGATCGAACTCCAGTCGCTGTTCGGCGTCCATGATGGACGCGGCAATCGCGGCGATTTCCCCCGGTTTGAACGGCTGGTCGGCCAAGGGTTTGAGTACACCGTCAAACCGGGCGCTGGGTGGCGCGCCGGTGGACAGGTACAAATCGGAACCCTCCTGGCTGGACAGGGTCTTTAACAGCGCATCGATTTCCATGGCAAAAAACACCCGCGAAGCATTCAATGAACAGAAATGACCCGAAAAATCGGTCATTCAGCGTCTACCGCCCTAGGATAGTAGACGCCGTCACCCCGACCGACGTGCAGGACACCTTGATGAACGCAGTACCCACCGGCAGCGATGCCCAGGCTTTGATTGCCAGACTGGACTGGGCGCGCACCCCGCTCGGCGACGCCAGTGACTGGCCGCAGAGCCTGCGCACAGCGGTGGACATCGTGATTCACTCACCGATGCCGATGCTGTTGCTGTGGGGGCCGCAGCTTACGCAGATCTATAACGACGGCTTCGCGCTGCTGGCCGGCAGCAAGCATCCGCACGCTTTCGGACAACCGACGCACCAGATCTGGCCAGAACTCAAAGACTTTACCGACCCGATTTACAGCGCCGTCCTACAAGGCCAGGTGCGGACTTACAGCGAACAGCGCTTCACCCTGCAACGCGACGGGAATGATTCCGACTTCTGGCTGGATTTGACCTACAGCCCGATCCGCGATGAACACGCCGAAGTCGCCGGGATTCTGGTCACGGCCATTGAAACCAATGAACGCCGACGCATCGCCCTCGAACTGGAGCAGCGCTCGGCCGCCAGCCTGAAGGCTCAGCGCGAGACCGAGGAACGCCTGCAATTGGCGCTGGCAGCCACTGATGCCGTCGGCACCTGGGACTGGGACATCAGCGAAGACCGCTTCATTGCCGACGCGCACTTCGCCCAATTGCACGGCATCGATCCGCTACTCGCCAGTCAGTTGCCCATCAGCGACTATCTCGAAGCCGTGCATCCGGAAGACCGCTCGATGGTCACCCGCGGCATCAAGCAGTGCATCACCCAGGGCAGCGAATACGCCGAGGAATATCGCCTGTTGCAACCCGACGGCCAGTTGCGCTGGGTGTTTGCAAGGGGCCGTTGTTACAAGGACCACCATGGCCGGCCGATCCGTTTCCTCGGCGCCGCGCTGGACCTGACCGAACGAAAACACACCGAACAGGCCTTGCGTCAGAGTCAGACCGAGCTGCAACTGATCATCAACGCCATGCCGATCCTGATCAGTTACGTCGACAGCGAGGAACGCTTTCGCCTGAACAACGCGGCGTACCTCGACTGGTACGGCCTGACGCCCCAGGAACTTTACGGTCGGACCATTCGTGAGGTGCTGGGTGAAGAAGCCTACGCCTTGCGCGCCGAATACATCGCCGAAGCACTGGCGGGCAGGACCTGCTGTTTCAGCATCAGCACGCCGCATCGTGATGGCAGCACTCGACAAGCCTTGATGAATTACCTGCCCCGCCACGGGCCGGATGGCGCGGTGAACGGTTTCTACATTTTCGTGATCGACGAAACCGAGCGCAAACAGACCGAAGAAGCCTTGCGCAACCTCAACGAAACCCTTGAGGAGCGTGTCGCCGCCCGTACCCAGCAATTGGCCGAAGCGAACCAGCGCCTGCAAAACGAAATGTTCGAGCGCGAACGTGCCGAAGATGCCCTGCGCCATGCGCAGAAAATGGAGGCGGTCGGCCAGCTCACCGGCGGTATCGCCCATGACTTCAACAACATGCTCACCGGGATCATCGGCAGCCTCGACCTGATGCAGCGCTACATCGCCGATGGGCGTACCGCCGAGATCGGCCGTTTCACGGAAGCGGCGGTGTCGTCAGCCAACCGCGCAGCCGCCCTGACCCATCGCCTGCTCGCCTTCTCCCGACGCCAGTCGCTGGACCGCAAGCCGCTGAACGCCAACGAACTGATTCATTCTCTGGAAGATTTGCTCAGCCGCACCAAGGGCGACCACATCGAGCTGAAACTGCAACTAGCCGATGAAGCCTGGCCAGTCAGCACCGACGTCAGCCAACTGGAAAACGCCCTGCTCAATCTGGTGATCAATGCGCGGGATGCCATGCCCGATGGCGGCGAGTTGCGTATCGAAACCGCCAATGTCTATCTGGACAGCAGCGACATCAACATTCTGGAACCCGTCAAGGCCGGGGATTACCTGATGATCGCCGTCAGTGACAACGGCACCGGCATGACCCCGAAAGTGTTGGCCAAGGCGTTCGATCCATTCTTCACCACCAAGCCTATCGGCCAGGGCACGGGGCTGGGTTTGTCGATGATCTACGGTTTTGCCCAGCAGTCGGGCGGCCACGTGAGCCTGTTCAGCCTGCCGGGCCAGGGCACCAGCGTGCGCCTGTTTTTGCCGCGCTTGCACGAGATGGAGCCGGAAGATGTGCTGACGCCGGTCATCGGCGAGGCACCTTCGGCGATAGCCGGGGAAACCGTGGTGTTGGTGGAAGATGATCCGGCGGTACGCATGCTGGTGTTCGACCTGCTCAAGGAGCTGGGTTATCGCGCCCACGAGGCCGAAGATGCGAAGACCGCCCTGCCCTTGCTCGAATCAGGTTTGCGGGTCGATCTGCTGGTGACCGATGTCGGGCTTCCGGGCATGAACGGTCGGCAATTGGCAGAAATCGCCCGTCAGCACCGTCCGGAGCTCAAAGTGCTGTTCATGACCGGTTACGCGGAAATGGCCGCGGAGCGTCAGAGCTTCCTTGAAGAAGGCATGGACATGGTGGCCAAACCGTTTTCGGTTGACCTGCTGGCCAACAAGATTCGCACGATGATCGGCCAACCCGAGTGAGTTGAGGCATAATCGCGCGCCCCGATCCACCCACATAGCCACTACCGTTGCAAGGTACTCGCCTCATGAAAGCTCAAGCCCGCCATATTCTGGTGAAAACCTCGGAAGAAGCCGAGCAGCTCAAACAACGCATCGCCAAGGGCGAAGCCTTCGATGTGCTGGCCAAGAAGTATTCCACCTGCCCGTCCGGCAAGCGCGGCGGTGATCTCGGTGAAGTACGGCCAGGGCAGATGGTCGGGGTGATTGATGCGGTGATTTTCAAGAAGCCGTTGCGGGTGGTGCATGGGCCGATCAAGAGCAAGTTTGGCTATCACCTGGTGCAGGTGTTTTATCGGGATTAAGTGGTTGCCTTGAGGACCCCATCGTCGGAACGCCGCCCGGAGCCGGCTCACTCCCACATTGGATTTGCGGCGTACACAGATCCATTGTGGGAGCGAGCCTGCTCGCGATCCGACTGCGCAGCAGCCGGCCATTCACCACCTACCGCGGAATCAACGCCCCCGGCACCTGAATCACCCGACTCGCCAACCGATGCCCGGCCTCGGCCGCCTCCACCGGACTGCCCCCCTTGAGCCGGCTGGCCAGGTACGCCGCACTGAACGAATCCCCCGCCGCCGTGGTGTCCACCACGCGTTCGACCTTCTGCGCTGGCACTTCGAACGACTCGCCCTCACAGCGAATCAGACAGGCCTCGGCACCACGCTTGAGCACCACTTCCGGCGTGCCCACCTGCTCGTACGCGGCGAACACTGCCTCGCAATCGGAAAAATGAAACAACGCCTGTTCGTCGTCGACAGTCAGCAACGCCAGATCGACATACGGCAACACGCTGCGATACGCCGCCCGAGCCTCCTCGATCGACGTCCACAAACGTGGCCGGTAATTGTTATCGAACACAATCCGCGCATCCCGCTGCCGTGCTTCGATCAGGGTTTCCAGCAACTTCTCCCGACCTTGCACACCGAGCACCGCCAGGGTGATGCCGCTGAAATACAGCACGTCGTAATCCGGCAGCACCGCGAGGATCGGCGCGGCGGCTGGCGTGGTAAAGCAATCGCGGACGGCGGCTTCGTTGCGCCAGTAGAGAAAACGCCGCTCACCGGCGGCGTCGGTCTGGATGCAGTACAAACCGGGCAAGCGACCGGGCAGGCGCTGGACCATGTCCAGGCCGATGTTTTCGGCGGCCCAGCTTTGGCACATGGCATCGCTGAAACTGTCATCGCCCAGGGCGGTGACGTAATCAACGCTGCCGCCTTCGCCCAGTTCCCGGGACAGATAGACTGCCGTGTTCAAGGTATCGCCGCCGAAGCTCTGTTGCAGACTGCCGTCGGCGCGGTGTTGCAGCTCGATCATGCATTCGCCGATCAGGGCGATGCGCGGGATGTTGGGGCCGAGTGTGTTGATGGTGTTCATTGTTGTGGTGTCTCTGGTGGTTCGGTGGTGTCTGGTCGGGCGCATTCGCGGGCAAGCCTCGCTCCTACAGGATTTGTGCCGTAATCATCATTTGCGAATGACACAAAACCTGTAGGAGCGAGGCTTGCCCGCGAAGGCCGCACCTCGGTCTCAACCCTTAAAAACAGGTTTCCATGGTTTCGATGACATTCAACTGCTCATCCACCAGACACCCCGTGCGCCACTTGTCGAACGTCAGGCACGGGTGCGAAGTGCCGAACGAAATGATATCGCCCACCCGCAGCTCAATCCCCGGCGCCACCGTCATGAACGCGTGCTGATCCATCACCGCCGTCACCTTGCAGGCACTGACATCTTCACCCTTTGCCGGTACCACACCGGCCTTGTAACGCAGCAACGGCACCGGCAGCCCGGCGTCGTAGGCCACGTCGCGTTTGCCCAGGGCGATCACTGCAAAACCCGGTTCCGGCAACGATTGCACATGGGCCCAGACTTCCAGCGCCGGGCGCAGGCCTTCGTGCAGATCGCTACGACGGTCGAGCACGCAGCATTGCGCTTCTTTATAAATGCCATGGTCGTGGGCCACGTAGCTGCCAGGGCGCAATACGCTGAGGAAACGCCCGCCAGCGTTCTGCGTTTCGAAGGACTCGGCGATCAGGTCGTACCAGGCCGACCCCGACGCAGTGATGATCGGCTTGGCAATGGCGAACGCGCCGCTGTCCTGCAACTGCACCGCCAGACGCACCAGCGACGCGGCGAATGCGCGAATGCCGGTGACCGCATGATCACCGTGAATCACGCCTTCATAACCTTCGATACCGGTCAGTGCCAACGCGGGTTGTGCATTGATGGCCTTGGCCAGGGCGATCACTTCCTCTTCGGTCCGGCAACCGCAACGGCCACCCACCACGCCGTACTCGATCATCACGTTCAGGCGCACACCACGCGAGGCGAAATACGCGCCGAGGTCAGCGACGTTGTCCGGGTGATCGACCATGCAATGGAAATCGAACGTCGGGTCCGCCAACAAATCGGCGATCAGCGCCATGTTCGGCGTCCCCACCAGTTGGTTGGCCATCAGCACCCGACGCACACCATGCGCGTACGCAGCGCGGGTTTGCGTGGCGCTGGCCAGGGTGATGCCCCAGGCGCCGGCGTCCAGTTGGCGGCGAAACAAGGCCGGGGTCATGCTGGTTTTGCCGTGAGGCGCAAGTTCGGCGCCGCTGTTGCTGACGAACGCCTGCATCCAGCGAATGTTGTGTTCCAGCGCCTCGCGATGCAGCACCAGCGCCGGCAGGCTGACGTCGCGCACCAGATGGGCACCGGCCTGGGCAAAGCCCTTTTCCACGGCAGCAGTATTTTGGGCAGAAGACATGGTCGAACTCCTCACATTTTCGCGGCCGCGAACAGCCGCTGTTATTCGTTAATGCGACGGGCCAGGCGGTTGGCGTTGTCGATCAACACCCGGCGATAGTCGTTGTAATGCGTCTTGGCATCGGCCCGTGGGGCGACGATGCACAGGGTCGCAATGGCCACGCCATTCGGGTCTTTGACCGGGGCGGCGAAGCAATGGGTAAAGGTGTCGGCGACACTGTCGAAGGAGAAAAAACCGTCGATGCCGGCCTGACGGATTTCACCGAGAAACTGCTCCAGCGGCAGGCGTTCACCGTTAGGCAGGATGAAGTCGTCGTGATCAATCAGGTCGATGATTTCCTGGTCGCTCAGGTGCGCCAGCAACAGGCGCCCGGACGCGGTCCAGGGGATCGGCGCGTTTTCGCCGATGTCCGAGGAAATGCGGAAATGCCGCTCGCCCTCTTTCATCAATGCCACCGTGTATTTGCGCCCGTTGAGCAGGCACATCTGCGCGGTTTCATGGGTCTGGCTGACAATCTCCTGCAAGGCGTAATCGGCCTCGCGGGTCAGGTCGAAATGACGCAAATGCGCCTGCCCGAGGAAGTACAGCTGACGGCCGAGGTAGACGTGACCGTCCTTGCCCACGGGTTCCAGAATCCGCCGTTCGAGCAAGGACGCCACCAGTTCGTAGACCGTGGATTTCGGGCTGCCGATGCCACTGGCAATTTCATTCGGACGCAGGGGCTGGCCGATTTCCTTGAGGAAATCGAGGATATCGAACGCCCGGTCCAGACCGCGAGCCCGGCGCTTGATGGTGTCTTCGGTCATGTTTCTAATTCCCATTCAAAGTGCCGGGAGTTTACCCAGAGTGCCGTGTCGACCGTTAGGCCGCCTTCGCGGGCAAGTCGAGTCGTCGCACCGCTCGCTCCTACAGACGATGAACTCCTGTAGGAGCGAGGCTTGCCCGCGAAGAATTCACCGCAAATCTCAGGCCTTTTTCTTGTACGCGATGCAGTCGATCTCGACCTTGCAATCAACCATCATGTTCGCCTGCACGCAGGCCCGGGCCGGTGCGTGCTCGGGTTTGAAGTACTCGGAGAAGACCTTGTTGAAACTGGTGAAATCCCGCGGATCTTCCAGCCACACCCCGGCGCGCACCACGTCTTCGAGGCCATAACCGGCCTCTTCGAGAATCGCGATCAGGTTCTTCATGGTCTGGTGAGTCTGCTCGACGATGCCGCCAACAATGATCTCGCCATCCAACGCCGGCACCTGGCCAGAAACGTGCAGCCAGCCGTCGGCTTCAACGGCGCGGGCGAAAGGACGAGGCGTACCGCCAGCGGCGCTGCTGCCGGTGCCGTAACGAGTAATGCTCATGAGTGTTTCTCCTGATTGAAAAGCTGAAAGTTAAAACCGCGTGTTTTTGAGGAACTCAGCCAGACGCGGTGATTGCGGGCGTTCGAACAGCTCCTTGGGAGGCCCCTGCTCTTCGATACGCCCCTGATTCATGAAAACGATCTTGTCCGAGACCTCGAAAGCGAAGCGCATTTCGTGGGTCACCAACAGCATGGTCATGCCATCCTCGGCCAGGCCCTTGATCACGCTCAGCACTTCGCCCACCAGTTCCGGGTCGAGGGCCGAGGTGACTTCGTCGAACAGCATCAGGCTCGGGTTCATTGCAATCGCCCGGGCAATCGCCACGCGCTGTTGCTGACCACCCGACAATTGCCCCGGATAGTGATCGCGGCGCTCCAGCAAACCGACCCGCTCGAGCCATTTTTCGGCGAGCGCGACAGCCTCATCCTTGTGCAGCTTTTTGACCTTGAGCAAACCCAAGGTGACGTTCTGCAATGCAGTCAGGTGCGGGAACAGGTTGAACTGCTGGAAAGCCATCCCGGTCATCGCGCGATGGCGGGCGATGACTTTTTCCGGGTGACGTATGCGCTTGCCATTAACCTCGTCATAGCCGATGGATTCGCCATCGAGCATGATCTGTCCGCCCTGGAATTCTTCGAGCATGTTCACGCAACGCAGCAGCGTGGTCTTGCCCGAGCCGCTGGAGCCGATCAGCGTGACCACGTTGCCGCGCTGCATGGTCAAGTCGACGCCCTTGAGCACTTCGAGCTGGCCATATTTTTTGTGCAGCCCGCGAATGTCCAGCAGGGGCTGCTCATTTGGAACGTTCGAAACTTGAGGTTGAGTCATGGCAAGGCCACCCGCTTTTCAATGTGCCGGCCGAGTAATTCGATGGCGTAGTTGATGACGAAAAACAGAAATCCGGCGAACAGGTAAAACTCCAGCGTCATGAAGGTCCGGGCGATGATCTGCTGGGTGCTGAGCAGCAACTCGGCCACGCCGATCACCGACAGCAGCGTCGAGGCCTTGACGATCTCGGTTGACGAATTGACCCAGGTCGGCAGGATCTGCCGTAGCGCCTGCGGCAACAGCACGTAACCGAGGGCTTGATAAAACGTCAGGCCAATCGCCTTGCTCGCTTCCATCTGCCCGCTCGGCAACGCTTGCAGCGCGCCGCGCACAATCTCGGCGACGTGGGAACCGCAGAACAGCGTCAACCCCAATGCACCGGCCTGGAATGCACTGATCTGCCAGCCCAATGCGGGCGCCATGTAGAAGCAAGCGAGTACCAACACAAACACCGGTGTGCCGCGAATAATGTCCACGTAAAAACGGAACGGCGCACGCATCCAGAATTTGCCGTAAGTCAGCACCAGACCGGCGACAATGCCGACCATCGTGCCCAGCAAAATCGCCAGCGCCGAGACCTGCACACTGGTCAGGAAGCCTTGCCACAACACTTCGCGGGCAACCCATAACTCATGCAACCAACTGGGTGATTCGTACATGAGGGCCTCCTATCGGCGGATCGCCAGACGCTGCTCGAGGTAACGCAGCATCATGGCAATGAGGTAACAGGCCGCAACATAGAGCGCTGTGGTCACCAGCCAGGTTTCAATCACCCGGTAGCTCTCGACATTGATCTTGCGCGCGTAATAGGTCAGCTCGGGCACGGCAATCGCCGCCGCCAGCGAGGTGTCCTTGAACAGCGAAATGAAGTTGTTCGACAAGGCCGGCAGGACGTTGCGCAACATCACCGGCACAGTGACGTAGGCCTTGACCTGCCACTCGCCCAGGCCGATGGCCAACCCGGCTTCGCGCTGGCCCTTGGGAATGCTCAACAACCCGCCACGGAACACTTCGGTCAGGTACGCACCGGCATACAGCGACAGGGTGATGATGAACGACGGGATCTTGTCCAGACGAATCCCCAGGCTCGGCAACGCGAAGTAGATCAACAGAATCAACACCAGAATCGGCGTATTACGGATCACCGTCACATACACCGACGCCATCACCCGCAATGCGCGGTGCTTTGAGAGCAAAGCAAACGCCATCATCAGGCCGATCACGCAACCGATGGCGATCGACACCAGCGCCAGCTCCAGGCCCAGACCGAGCCCCGCCAGCAAGGTGTCGAAATCGCGCCACACGGCGGCAAAGTTCAACTGATAGTTCATGGTCAGCAGTACCTTGAACGGGGCGCGTCATGGGCGCCCCACTCTCACGGGGTCATTTGAATTCGACGGGGAAACCGATGGCCGGGGTAGGCAGATCCACACCGAACCACTGCTTGAAGGACGCCGCATACGTCGGGAATTCAACGCCGGTCATGGCTTCATGCAACGTGGTGTTGACGAAGTTCAGCCAGTCCTGATCGCCGCGTTTAACTGCGCACGCGTACGTTTGCGGGCTCCAGGCGTAGGTCGGGCTGCGATAGCGGCCCGGGTTCTGCACCATCAGGTATTTGACCGAAGACTGGTCGGTGGCAGCGGCGTCGGCACGGCCGGAGTTCACGGCCTGGTACATCAAATCCACGCTGTCGTACTGATCGACCTTGGCCTTGGGCAGCGCCTGGTGCACCAGTTCTTCGGCGTAAACGTTCTGCAGCACCGCCACGGTCACGCTGTCATTGGCCGCTTTGAGATCTTCGATTTCCTTGTACTTGCTGTTGGCCGGCAACAGCAGGCCGACACCTTCGCGGTAGTACGGCAGCGTGAACGCCACTTGCTGCGCACGGCTGGCGTTCACGGTAATGAACTGGCAACTCATGTCGACCTTGTCGGTCAGCAGGTTGGGAATCCGCGCATCGGACGACTGCACCACGAACTCGACCTTGCTCGGATCGTTGAACAACCCTTTGGCGACCATTCGCGCGATATCGATATCGAACCCCTGCAACTTGCCGTCCGCTCCCTGGAAATGCCACGGCGCATTGGTACTGCCCGTGCCCACGATCAGTTTCCCACGGGCCAGCACGCTATCGAGCTTGCTGTCCGCCGCCTGGGCAACGCCCATGGCAGCAGCCGAAGCTGCAAAAAGAAAAACACACGCTTTAAACAAGGAAGGTCGGCGATGCATGGCAAGCACTCCAGGATGATGTGTATTCCGCTATACCGGAACTGAGTATGTAACAGCGGAATAGACAGCAGAAAGTGTGCCACAGGTTGTGGGGCCATTTCTCGGAAAATTACAAATCGAGTGAAATCAACGGGATGCGCTGCAACAGGAAAAAACGGTAGCGCTCGTGCAAACGACTGGGCGCTACCGTTCGCCACAACGGGCGGGTAAAAGCATCTCAATTGGGCGAAGACTGACCCTGTCAGGTGCGCTCACCTTGCCGGCACACTTACATTTCAACCCGGAACAAACCGCTTGATCCTCCTTTTTTATAGGAAAAGCCATCGAGCCGTTCGCAACCGAGTGCAATAAAGCCGCGGCCGATGCCCCTGTCCGCTGTCCATTCTGACAGGAGGCGATGCCTGCGCACGGGCATCCTCGTTGGCGCTTTGCGACAAGACCATGCTCAATAACGGTGTGGAGAACGCATCACGTATACTCGATACCCGAAAATTGCCTTCAATCCGAATCAGCCAGGCTGATCGAATAAGTACGGGCCCCAAACCGGCTGGCTGCGACCTTTTTTGCACTGAATTGAACGTTTAAGGAAAGTGCCATCTAATAGCCATAATCGGCTGAGCATTTGCTGCAATTTATTGACATCAATCAAGCCTCAAACCGAATTGGACAAGCTCCAATCCGACTGCTTTTATTTACATCTCAGTAAGCGGCAAAGCATTGTTGGCCTTGAGCCAGAGCCTTGCCACATTCCCAGGAGGGGTCAATGTCTTTCAACATCATGATGGTTTTCGGTACGCGTCCGGAGGCCATCAAGATGGCGCCACTCGCCAGAGTGTTGCGTCAATTGTCCGGGGGCAGACTGAGCCTCTGCTCCACCGGCCAACTGGATGACGAGGTCCACTTCGAACGCATGAGCCGCGTTCACACCCCCTTCGGCGACGGCCACGCCAGCGAACGCATCGGCACTCGATTGTTCGAGCGTCTGAGCGTGCGCTCGGCGGCGGTCAAAGCACGATGACTTTCGATTTTGTCGATTTTTTTGCCTACGTTCTGTTCGGTCTCAAATACCTCGCGATCACCCTGGCGTTTTTGATGTTCCTCCTCGGGCTCGATGACCTGTTCATCGACCTCGTGTACTGGGGCCGCAAGCTGGTCCGGCGCTGGCGGATCTACGAAAAATTCAAGCGCGCGGATGAAGAGCGCCTGTACGCCATCGCCGAAAAACCCCTGGCAATCATGGTTCCGGCGTGGAACGAAGTCGGTGTGGTCGGTGAAATGGCGCGCCTGGCGGCGTCGACCATCGATTACGAGAACTATCAGATTTTCGTCGGTACGTACCCCAACGATGCCGAGACGCAGGCCGACGTCGATGCGGTCTGCCAGCACTACCCCAACGTGCACAAAGTGGTCTGCGCCCGCCCCGGCCCCACCAGTAAGGCCGACTGCCTGAACAACATCATCGACGCGATCCTGCGCTTTGAAAGCGAGGCGAAAATCCAGTTTTCCGGGTTCATTCTGCACGATGCCGAAGACGTGATTTCGCCGATGGAATTGCGCCTCTTCAACTACCTGCTGCCAGCCAAGGACCTGATCCAGATTCCGGTCTACCCCTATGCGCCGGAGTGGCGAGGCTTCACCGCCGGGCATTACGTCGACGAGTTCGCCGAGAACCATGGCAAGGATGTAATCGTCCGCGAAGCCATGACCGGCCAGGTGCCCAGCGCCGGGGTCGGCACCTGCTTCAGCCGTAAAGCCATCAGCGCCCTGCTCGAAGACGGTGACGGCATCGCCTTCGACGTGCAGAGCCTGACCGAAGACTACGACATCGGTTTCCGCCTCAAGCAAAAAGGCATGAAGTGCATCTTTGCCCGTTACTCGGTGACCGACCCGAAACTGGCGCTTGAACAGCCTTGGGCGTTCGGCATGGACCGCGTGTTTTCCCAGGTCATCTGCGTTCGCGAGCATTTCCCCCGGGACTTTCAGCATGCCATCCGCCAGAAATCGCGCTGGATTGTCGGCATCGTCTTTCAAGGCACCAAGAACCTCGGCTGGAGCCCCACGGGCGTGCTCAACTATTTCCTCTGGCGCGACCGTCGCGGCATGATCGCGTACCTGCTGAGTTTCCTGGTGAACCTGTTGTGCCTCGTGCTGCTGGCAATGTGGCTGATGACAGTGATTGCACCGACCGCCTGGCGCTATCCGTCGATCCTGTCCAACAGCCCGGTGCTCGCTACGCTCTTGTGGCTCAACGGTTTGATGCTGATCAATCGGCTGTTCCAGCGTGGCTGGTTCGTCACCCGTTACTACGGGCTCGTCGAAGGCCTGTTGTCGGCACCGCGCATGATATGGAGCAACTTCATCAACTTCTTCGCCAACGTGCGGGCGCTGCGCCAGGTCATGGAAATGGGGGATTCGCGCCGTGTGGCGTGGGACAAGACCACCCACGAATTCCCGGCCCTGACCAAAGCCCAGCGCACGCCGCTGGGTCATCGCCTTGTGGAAAAAGGCCTGCTCACCGAAGAGCAACTGGAAGCAGCCATCACCAACCCGATACGCCGGCGTCTGGGCCACGAACTGCTGCTGCGTGAACACATCGACAGCACACAACTGGTAGAAACCCTCGCCGAGCAGCTGGATCTCGAATGGGCGCCACTGAACCCGTTCAAACTCGACAAGCGCCTGATCGACGCCGTGCCGCGCAAGATCGCCTCCCACTACGGCGTGCTGCCGGTGGCCGAGGAAGGCAACACCCTGGTGCTGGCCTCCGAAGGGCCGGTGAGCCAGGTCTCCCTCGGCGCCATCAGCCGTCAATTGAAACGCCCGGTACGCTGCCGTCTTGCGCCTCAGGGCCGGGTCACGCTGGGTATCCGCTACTGGTACGCCAGCCCCCGCCAGAATAAGGAAGTGCACCACATGCTCGAAGTGCTTGAGCGTCATCAGGACGATGAAGCCTTGCTCGAACGCGTCAGCCATCACCAGGTGCTGCTGGGCAATCTGCTGCAAGTGCGTGGTATGGTCCCGCCGAGCCTGTTCAATCAGGCTTTGATCGACTTCGATGCCGAGCACATGTCCTTGGGTGAACACCTCATCTCGCGCGGCATGATCACGCAGGAAGTGCTCGAACAGGCCCTGGCCGACCAGGCCAGTGAACAGCAAGCGGCCTTCCGCATTGTCCGGGAGGTCGCATGAAGCCTGATCGTCATGCCCTCCTCATCGGCAGTCTGTTGCTGAGCCTGGCGACCAGCTCATGGGTACAGGCTGAACCGCTGACCGAGTTCGAACAATTTCGCAGTTTCCCCTACATGGATCGCAGCTACCGCGAAGCGAAAAAGGGCAACTGGGCCGAAGTCGAACGGCTGATGCGCCACCTGCTGGTCAAGGTGCCGAAAAACGATGAAGCCCGCGCCCTGCTGGTGGAAGCGCTGGCCAAGCAACGACGGTACAAGGATGCCGTGCAGGCGCTGCCGGACAACCCGGACAACAACGACGCCCTGCTCAACCTGCGCCTGACCTGGATCGAACAGGACCCTCCGGGCAGCGAGCAAGTAGAACAATGGATCGCCAACAGCAACCTCAGTCAGCGGGTACGCCTGTGGCAGGCCTATAGCTTGAGCCTCGCGAAGTTTGGTGGCGCCGGCAGGGCTCACGACTGGCTGGCACAACTGACGCCCAAGGGTGACGACAACATCCTGCAACTGGCCCGCTCCAATTGGTCCGAGCAATTGCGCGACTGGAACGGCACCATCGAGCAACTGGCGCCACTGGCCGCCAGCGATCAACTGGACGCCGAAGGCTGGCAGCGACTGGCCAATGCCTATGTGCAGCGGCTCGACGAACAGCCTTTGCAGCAATTGCTGCAGCAAGCCCCGTCACCCGAAGCCGCGCGCAAGGCACGCCTTGCGATGATCGATCGGGCGATCGCCATGGGCCAAGTGCAACTGGCTCAACGCTGGATTCAATCATTGCCCGCCAGCGAACTGGCGGATCCGGCGCAACGCCAGCGCCTGTGGGAACTGGCTCGACAAAGCGGCGATGTACCGACCGTGCAACGCTTGAGTGGCGAATTGCAGCGCCCGTGCCTGGAGACGGCCGAATGGTTGTCCGGTCGCGATCCGCAAGCCGCACGCACGCAGCTGCGTGGCTGCCAGCCGAACGATGACCCGCAAAAATGGTTGATTCTGGCCCAGCGCCTGCAAGACACCGAGCTGCTGCAAGGCTCGCGCCTGCCCGAACCCTGGGACAGTCGCCGCCAGGCACGGCTGCTGGACATCTGGCAGGACCAGGGCGAGAGCGACAAAGTCATGGCCTGGCTCGCCGGCCAGCCACAGACGGCTGACGTGGTCAAACGCCGGGCCGAACTGGTGCAAGCCCTGGGTCGCAATACAGAAGCCGCGACGCTCTGGGAGCGACACTACCAGCAGACCGGCAACCTCGGTTCGCTCAATCAGGCAACGTATCTGGCGCTGAACGCCGGCCAGCGCGAACACGCGCAACAGTGGCTCGAAAACGCCTATGACCGTCATGACGGCAAGTTGCCCGTTGCCCTGCTGCAGCGGCTGGCGGGGCTCTATGCCTCGTCGACGCCGACCCCGGCGCAGCAGAAACGCATGGTGTCGCTGCTCAATCGCGTCGATCCCGCCACACGCGGCCAACTGCTGGCGCAACTGGCCGAGAAAGGTCAGTGCGACGCGGTGCAACAAGCCATTGGCGACCACCCGCAGGTCGCAGGCGACTATCGAGCCCTGGGCCGTTGCGCCATGCCGAATCGGCCGGGTGAAGCCGTCGTCTACTACCAGACCGCGGAAAAACTCGGCGACCGTGGCAGTCGTCTGCCACTGGCGTATGCGCTGGAAGCGTCCGGTGATTCGGCGGGTGCCCTGGCCATCTGGCGCAGCCTGCCGGAGGCTGAGTTGAGCGATAACGCCAAGCTGACGGCCAGCCGCAGCGCCCTCACCGCAGGCGACACGCAGCTCGCAGAACGTTACTGGCAACACAGTCGCGCCCGTGGGGCCAATGAATGGGCGCTGGGCGCGGCGATTGCCGACGCGCGCAGCGATCATCTCGAAGCATTGCAACGTCAGCGTTCAGCCTTGCAGCAGGCGCCGGATGCCGGGAATTTCTACGCAGCGTCGGTCACCGCGCAAAAGGCCGGCGAACTGGCGCAAAGCACTGCGTGGCTCGCCGAAGCCGTGCGTCGCGAACCGCACAACCCGCGCTATCGCGCCGATTACGGCATGCGTCTGGCGGGGGCCGACACCCGGGAACAGCGCGCCCACGCCATCCCTTATCTGCAAAGCGCCACCCGTGATTTTCCGGAAGACTATCGCCTCGGCGAAACCCTGGCGCTGCGTTATGACGAAGTGAAGGACAGCGCGGCGGCGCGCAAGGAATTGCGCCGGGTCATTGACCTGGAACAGCACCCGGTAGCCGCCGACGATGAGGACGGCAGCATGGAAGCCAGGCGTTATCGCCAGCGCCGTGCTCACGAAACCCTGTCCCGTCGCGACAGCCGCACGCTGGCCAGCACCTGGTCACCGGCCGGCGTCTCGACCAACGACAGCTTCCGCCCCAACGGCACCTTGCGCGACAGCTCACGACGCGCCACCTCACAGAACGTACAAGTGGCGATCTGGGACCATGCGCTCGGCGAAGAGCCGAGTCGCGCCGGCAGCACGTTGTCGGTTTATGGCCGCGTACTGCTTGGCGGTCAGGGTCGATCGAGTTACGGCGAATCCCTCGGCACCGGCGTGGGTCTGCGCTACAAGCCCTGGGGCACGGCGAACATCAACTTCTACGGCGAGCTCTACAAACAGAGTTCGTTCGATGACAACGACAATCAGCGCCTGAGCCTGGGTCAATTGCTGATTCCTGAAAAGCTCGCCGACCAGTTCAACGATCACCGCCAGGACGGTCACACCAGCACCGATTACCTGTTGCGCGCCACGGCTTCGTTTCTTGATCAGGGACGGTTCCGCAACGACTGGCGCATTGATGAAAACGATTGGGAGGAACGTTTCCTCTACCTTGACGCCGCGTGGTGGACCAAGGCCGGTGATCACCAATGGCTGTCGCGCTTCCAGCAAGGTCACACCTGGAAACTGCCGTTCAACGGCGCGCAAACCGTCATGCCGTACGGCTTTCTCGAGTTCGCCAGCCAGGACCCGAACAATGACTGGCGCCAGGACCTGCGCACCGGTATCGGCCTGCGCTGGCAATGGTGGTTCGACGACGACATCTACAACGCTTACCGCGCGCACCTGACGGTTCGCACCGAGTATCAGCAATCCCTGAGCGGCAACCTGTATGAAGGCGGCAACGGTGTGTTGCTGGGTGTGGAGTTGAATTTCTGATGACGCGTTTTCTCCTGGTTCTTTGCCTGTTAATGAGCAGCACAATGGCCCGCGCCGATGAGCGGATTTTTTACCAACCCCTGAACGTCGACGCCAGTCTGAGCCAGGCGCAATGGCAACGGATCTGGCAGGACACCGCCCAACACGGCGTGCAGACCGTCATCGTGCAATGGACGGCGTACGGTGATTCAAACTTCGGTGGCGTCGATGGCTGGCTCGCCAACAGTTTGAAACTGGCCCACGAGCAAGGCCTGAAACTGGTACTGGGCCTGAACATGGACCCGGCCTATTACCAGCGTATCGATGAGCTGGACAGCGCCGGGCTCGCGGCTTATTGGCAGGTGCAACTCGGGCAATCGCTCGCCCAGCAACAGCGGCTGCGCCAGGACTGGAAGTTGCCGGTCAGCGGTTGGTACCTGCCGATGGAGCTTGATGACTTTCACTTCCTGGCGGTCGAGCGACGGCAAACCCTACAGCGCCAACTCAAGGATTTCGCCGGCAAACTGGACGCACCGCTGCACGTCAGCGCCTTCACGGCCGGCAAACTTGCGCCACAGGTCAATGGCCAGTGGCTCGATGGGCTGACGAGCGTGGGCGTTCAGGTGTGGTGGCAGGACGGCGCGGGCACCGGGCGTTTACCACCACTGGTGCGCAACGGCTACGCCAGCGCGCTGCCCTGCCCGGTCGGCATCGTGCGCGAAGCGTTCCGGCAGGTCAGCGGCGAAGGCCAACCGTTCCGCGCAGAGCCGGCCACCCCGGACGCTTCCTCGGCAGGTTGCCATCCGACGGCGGTGTTTTCCCTGCGTTATCGACCGTGGGGCAAGGTGATACTCGACAACCAGCGCAAGCAATAGGTCGGCGATGTACAAAACCATTGAAGATGAAGTCCTGAAAAAAGCCGCGCCGGCGGCACTCAAGGCTGAATTCATCCAGCATGAATTCGAGCGGCTGCATAAATTCTGCCTGCTGATTTATGTCGCCAGCATCGTTATCTGGGTGCTCTTCGATCTGATTGTCAGCTTCATCGGTGACCAGGGTTTTACCTGGCTGTCGATGCTGTTTCTCGGGGTATTCACGATCCTGGCGATTGTGCTGCTGTTCACCCGCAAGGCTCGGCATTTCCACGTATTGAACCTGATGTTCGTCTTCGCCATGACCTTGGGCATTCGCCTGGTAATCGACGGCTTGCCCGCCGATTTTCAGCCCGCCTGGCTGGTACTGGCCGCTGCGAGCACGCTGTACAGCGCGTCGGTTTTGCCGCTGAGTCGCTGGTCCTTCTACGGTGCGCAAATCATCACCTGGCTGCTGCTCAATCCGTTCTACGACACCCACTTTCACGTGCTTGAGCTGCGGGGAATGATGACGGTCTGCTACGCCGGTTTTCTTTGTGCGATGACCGTCTACAGCTTCCTGAAATTGCGCGAGGCCAAACTCTACAACTTCATCATGTCCCGGCTGCTGCTGGATCAAGCCTACATCGACACGCTGACCGAGATCCCCAACCGTCGCTCGTTCATGGCACGCGCCGACAAGCAGTTGCAAGCCGCGCCACGGGAATCCGACCATTACCTGGCAATGATCGATATCGACAACTTCAAGAAGGTCAACGACGTGTTCGGCCACGACATTGGCGACGAGGTGCTCAAGCGCGTTGCCGCGGACATCAAAGCGGTGATGGCCGACTTTGAATACGCGCGACTGGGTGGTGAAGAGTTTGCGATTTACCTCGCCGGTGTGCGCCGTGAAGACGTCGCCGCCCTGGCCGGCGATCTGTGCAGGGTGGTCCGCGAACGAACCACCCTGCACCCGGTGACCATCAGCATTGGCCTGGCGCGGGTCGCGGAGAGCGACACGCTGAATCAGGCGCTGGTGAAAGCGGATGAGGCGTTGTATGAGTCAAAACATTCGGGGAAGGATCGGTATACGTTTCATCAGTGATGAGCGTATTCGCGAGCAAGCTCGCCTGGATAACGCGGTGTACCTGGATAAATAACGATTTCAAAGGAATCGACAATGGCCGTTGACCAACCCGCCCCCGCCCTGAAGGAAATCTTCAACGCCGAGCGCCTCAAGCACATTGCCACCGAGATGACCGCGGTCTACCCCGACTTCAACGCCAAAGCCTTCCTCAAACTGGCCAACGACGGACTGGCCGAGCTGTCGATCATGCAGCGCATGGCCCGGGTCAGCGAATCACTGCACGCCGTACTGCCGCTGGGTTTTGATGAGTCGCTGGAGGTATTGCGCGCCCTCGCCCCGCGCCTGAACAGCGGCTTCGTCAGCATCTCGCTGCCGCATTACGTCGCAACTTACGGCGCCCATGCTTTCGAGCCGTCCATGGCTGCGCTCAAATACTTCACCACATTCGGCTCTGCTGAATTCGCGATCCGCTATTTTCTGCGCAGTGACCTCAAGCGCGCGTTGGCCGTGATGCACGATTGGTCGCTGGATGAAAACGAACATGTCCGGCGCCTGGCCAGCGAAGGCTGTCGCCCGCGCCTGCCGTGGTCATTTCGCCTGGAGCAGATTCAGGCCGACCCGAGCCTCGCCGCCGCGATCCTCGACAACCTCAAGGCGGACGCCAGCCTTTACGTGCGCAAGTCGGTGGCCAACCACCTCAACGACATCACCAAGGACCATCCCGAGTGGGTGCTGGACCTGATCGAAGGCTGGTCGCTGGAGAACAGGCACACCGCATGGATCGCCAGACATGCACTACGCAGCCTGATCAAACAGGGCAACCAGCGGGCGCTGGCGATCATCGGCGCGGGCGGCAAGCCCGAGGTCGAAATCATTGATGTGAACGTTGAACCGGCGGTGATTGGCCTGGGTGAGAAAATCACCTTGTCCTTCAGCGTTAAATCCACGGTTGAGGACAGTCAGCGCCTGGTGATCGACTACGCCATCGATTACGTCAAAGCCAATGGCAGCACCTCGGCGAAGGTGTTCAAGCTCAAGGCATTGACGCTGCCGGGCCATGCGACCGCCCTCCTCAGCCGTGGTCAGCACATCAAGGAACTCACCACGCGCAAGCACTACGCCGGCCGACACGCGGTGCACGTCCTGGTGAACGGCAAACGCCTCGCCAGCACTGCCTTCGAAATCCTCCCCTGAACACGCGATCCACTGTAGGAGCGAGGCTTGCCCGCGAAGAGGCCCTTGAGTCTGGTATCAATTTCAAAACCGCCTTCGCGGGCAAGCCTCGCTCCTACAAGGTGTCGGGGCCTCGCAGTAGATCCTGTTCTCGCTCACACAACTCCACCACGTAATCCCACAACACCCGCAATCGCACGGACTTGTGCAGCTCGCGACGGGTGCTGATCCAGTAGCTGCGCTGGATGCTTTCATCCGGCAACAACGGCACAAGCTGCGGATCGGCGCTGGCCATGTAGCACGGCAGCACCGCAATCCCCAACCCCGAGCGCGCCGCCTGTTGCTGGGCGATCACGCTGGTGCTGTGGAACACCACCTGCGGATTGCGGCAGAAGCTGTTGAGGAACATCAATTCCTGACTGAACAGCAAGTCGTCGACATAGCCGATCCACGCGTGGCGCCCGAGGTCTTCGCGGCTGCGCAACGGTGGCGCCCTGTCGAGGTAAGCCTGGCTGGCATACAGCGCCAGGCGATAGTCAGTGAGTTTGCGCGTGACCAGCATGTCGGCTGCGGGGCGTTCGAGGTGGATGCTGATCTCCGCTTCGCGGTTGAGGATGCTGACAAATCGCGGCACCGCCACCAGCTCCACTTCCAGCCCCGGATAGCGCTCGAACAAACCGTTCATGCGACTGGCGAGGAACATGATGCCCAGGCCCTCGGTCACCCCCACGCGAATCTTGCCCAGCGGCGCCGTCGATTGGGTGATCTCTTCCTGGGCCAGCAAGGCGACGTTCTCCATCGCTTCAGCGTGTTTGAGCAGCGCTTCACCTGCCGGCGTCAATTCATAACCCTGGGCGTGCTGGACGAACAGCGCCGTGCCGAGGCTTTTTTCGATGGCCTCGATGTGCCGGGCCACGGTGGCGTGGGTGGTGTTCAAACGGCGGGCAGCGGTGAGCAAACGCCCGCTGCGCTGCAATTCGAGAAAAAACCGCAGGTCATTCCAATCGAACATGAACCGTCCTTAGGGATACGCTGTTTAAAAACGCACAGCGGCTGCGCAAAAACTAACATTCTTTTGACGAAAGCTAACAACTAGGATGATCGACAACAAGAACAACAATACGAGGTCAGGGATGCAGACTTCCCTTGATGAATACGATTACATCGTGGTCGGGGCCGGGCCGGCGGGATGTTTGCTGGCCAATCGATTGTCGGCCAACCCGCAACACCGGGTGCTGCTGCTTGAAGCCGGCGGCCGCGATAACTACGCGTGGATTCACATCCCCGTAGGTTACCTGTTCTGCATCGGCAACCCGCGCACCGACTGGTGCTTCAAGACCGAAGCGCAAGCAGGCCTGCAAGGTCGCGCCCTGAGTTACCCGCGCGGCAAGGTGCTCGGCGGTTGCTCCTCAATCAACGGCATGATCTACATGCGCGGCCAGGCCGGCGACTACGACGGTTGGGCGGCCGATGGCAATCCCGGCTGGCGTTGGGACGATGTGCTGCCGCTGTTCAAGAAAAGCGAAAATCATTTTGCCGGCGACTCGCAATTTCACGGTGCCGCCGGGGAATGGCGGATCGAGCGTCAGCGACTGTCCTGGCCGATTCTCGATGCGTTCCGCAGCGCGGCCGAACAAAGCGGCATCGCCAGCATCGATGACTTCAATCAGGGCGACAACGAAGGCTGCGGCTACTTCCAGGTCAATCAGAAGGCCGGGATTCGCTGGAACGCGGCCAAGGCATTTCTCAAACCGGTCCGCCATCGTCCCAATCTCACCGTGCTGACCGACGTTGAAGTCGACCGCGTGCTCCTGGAAAACGGCCGCGCAGCGGCGGTCAGTACGCGTTGGCAGGGTCAGGCGAAAACCTTCAAGGCGCGCAAGGAAATCGTCCTTTGCGCGGGTGCCGTCGGTTCGCCGAGCATCCTGCAACGCTCCGGCATCGGCCCTCGCCCGCTCCTGGAAAAACTGGGCATCGGTGTGGCCCATGAGCTGCCCGGTGTGGGCGGCAACTTGCAGGATCACCTGCAACTGCGGCTGATCTACAAATTGCAAAACGCGCGCACCCTGAACCAGATCGCCGGCAGTGTGTGGGGCAAGATCGGCATGGGGCTGCGTTATCTGTATGACCGCAGTGGCCCGCTGTCCATGGCGCCGAGTCAGCTCGGTGCGTTTGCCCGCTCGGGGCCGGAGCAGACTTCGGCGAATCTCGAATACCACGTGCAGCCGCTGTCGCTGGAGCGCTTCGGCGAGCCGCTGCATGCCTTCCCGGCCTTCACGGCGTCGGTCTGCGATCTGCGTCCGCAAAGCCGTGGGCGAATCGACATTCGCTCGGCCAACCCGCAGGACGCGCCGCTGATTCAACCCAATTACCTGAGCCATCCGGAAGATTTGCGCGTCGCCGCCGATGCGATCCGCCTGACCCGACGCATCGTTTCCGCGCCCGCCCTGCAAGCGTTCAAACCGGTGGAATACCTGCCCGGCGACAGTTTGCAGAGCGAAGAACAACTGCACGAAGCCGCCGCGCGAATCGGTACGACGATTTTCCATCCGGTCGGTACGTGCCGCATGGGCAATGACGGGGACGCGGTGGTCGATGCCGAATTGAAAGTCCACGGCATCCCCGGCCTGCGTATCGCCGACGCCTCGATCATGCCGCGCATCACCTCGGGCAACACCTGTTCGCCGACGCTGATGATTGCCGAAAAGGCCGCACAACTCATCCTCAACCCCGCCACAAGGAGCCTGACCTCACCGATGGAACTGGTGACCAATGCCTGACCTCCAAACACAAAACCTGTAGGAGCCAGCTTGCTGGCGAAAGCGGTGTCTCAGGCGACATCGCTGTTAAATGATCCACCGCTATCGCCAGCAAGCCGGCTCCTACAGGGTTGTAGGTGGGGCACAAGAAATATGAACGACAAAGATCAACTGTAGGAGCTGGCTTGCCAGCGATAGCGGCGGATCAATCAACATCGATGTCACCCGATGCACGGACAGTAGCGGCACCAGCCCACAAAGCCGGTGCCGACAGTGGAACAACAAAAACAATCACTGTGAGGGATACCGATATGTCAGAACACGTTCAATCTCTGGAAATCACGCGCAGCGCCGATGCCAGCCGTGACACCCGCAAAGTCATCTTCGCTTCGTCACTGGGAACAGTGTTCGAGTGGTACGACTTTTTCCTCTACGGCGCCCTCGCGGCGGTGATCAGCAAACAGTTTTTCGCCGGGGTCAATGACACCACCGCGTTCATCTTTGCACTGATGGCGTTTGCCGCCGGCTTTATCGTGCGGCCCTTCGGTGCGCTGGTGTTCGGGCGGCTGGGGGACATGATCGGGCGCAAATACACCTTCCTCGCCACCATCGTCCTCATGGGCGTCGCGACGTTTTGCGTCGGGTTGCTGCCGACTTACGCGAGCATCGGCATCGCCGCGCCGATCATCCTCGTGGTGCTGCGCATGCTTCAGGGCCTGGCCCTGGGCGGTGAGTACGGCGGTGCTGCGACCTATGTCGCCGAACACGCGCCCATCGGCAAACGCGGTTTCCACACCAGCTGGATTCAGTCCACCGCGACCCTCGGCCTGCTGCTGTCGTTGCTCGTGGTGCTGGGTTGCCGCTACTTCACCGGTGACCAGTTTGAAGTCTGGGGCTGGCGGATCCCGTTTCTGTTTTCCATCGTGCTGCTGGGCATCTCGACCTGGATTCGCCTGAGCCTGCACGAATCGCCCGCGTTCGTGAAAATGAAAGAGGAAGGCAAGCTCTGCAAATCGCCACTGCGTGACTCCTTCGGCAAATGGGAAAACCTCAAGGTCGTGCTGATCGCGCTGTTCAGCATCAACGCCGGGCAAGCGGTGACGTTTTACGCGGCGCAGTTCTACGTGCTGTTCTTCCTCACCCAGTTCCTGAAAATGGACCCGGCCCTGGCCAACAGCCTGCTGATCGTCAGCGTGATCATCGGCGCGCCGTTCTTCATTTTCTTCGGTTGGCTGTCGGACAAGGTCGGGCGCAAACCGGTACTGATGATCGGCCTGTTGCTGGCCACCGCGCTGTACTTCCCGATCTTCAAGACCCTGGCCCATTACGCCAACCCGGCGATCGACCAAGCCAGCCGTCAGGCACCGATTACCGTACTGGCCGACCCGGCGACGTGCACCTTCCAGTTTGATCCGGTAGGCAAGGCGAAATTTGACAGCCCGTGCGACAAGGTCAAAACCTTCCTGGTGAAACAGGGCCTGCCCTACAGCAGCGAAGCGGCCCCGGCTGGCAGCGGTGTGCAGGTCAGCGTCGGTGACGTGAGGCTTGAAGGCTTTGACGAAGCGGCTCTGCGAGGTGCGGTGACCCTGGCCGGGTATCCGTCAAAAGCCGACGTCCAGTTGATCAACAAACCGATGATCGTGGCGCTGATCGTCGCGCTGATCATCATCTCGGCCATGTGCTACGGACCGCTGGCGGCGTTGATGGTCGAGCTGTTTCCGACGCGCATTCGCTATACCTCGATGTCCCTGCCGTATCACATTGGCAACGGGTGGTTTGGTGGGTTCCTGCCGACGGTGTCGTTTGCGTTGGTGGTGTACACCGGGGACATTTTCTATGGGCTTTGGTACCCGGTGGTGATTACTGCGGTGAGCCTGGTGGTGGGGATGATCTGTTTGCGTGAGACCAAGAACGTGGATCTGGATACTAACTGAGGGTTGGTTGGTGTTTGGGCGGTGGTGGGGGCATGTCCATTGTTTCGGTGATGGCGGCTATTGGTTTCGCCCTTACGGCGAGTCACTTGGAAGAGCCCCAAGTAACCAAGGGCTCTTGCCCCTTTCGTTCGGAGCCTCGCTGTGGCTCGGCATGCCCTCGCTCCGGTCCTGCTCCGTGGGCCCGCCGCCATCGGCCATCCCTGGCCGGGGGCGGCTAACCCGGCATCCATGCCGGGTTGCCCACTACGCAGAACCTCCACTCGGCCTCTCGAGGGGGCG
>NZ_JAGYFX010000087.1:0-25524 GCF_019946615.1 Pseudomonas sp. BF-R-01 | reverse complement strand
ATCGTTCTTCGCGGGCAAGCCTCGCTCCTACAGATATAGGCTGGCTCCGAGATTTATGTGAGGACACCGTTTTGCGCTCTACCGAAGTCGTGATCATTGGCGCTGGCGCCGCAGGGTTGATGTGTGCGCTGACCGCCGCCGGGCGCGGGCGCAAGGTGATGTTGCTCGACCACGCGAACAAGGCCGGCAAGAAAATCCTGATGTCGGGCGGTGGCCGCTGCAATTTCACCAACATGTACACCGAACCGGGCAATTTTCTCTCGCAGAACGAACACTTCTGCAAATCCGCACTGGCGCGCTACACGCAGTGGGATTTCATCGGCATGGTCGCCAAGCACGGCGTGCCGTACCACGAGAAGAAACTCGGCCAGTTGTTCTGCGATAACAAATCCAGCGACATCCTCGAAATGCTGCTCAACGAGTGCGATCAGGTTGGCGCCAGCCTGCACCTGGACACGTCGATCCAGACCATTGAGAAGCTGGAAAGCGGCTATCTGCTGGACACCACACTGGGCCAGATCACCTGCGAATCCTTGGTGATCGCCACGGGCGGCCTGTCGATCCCGACCCTCGGCGCCACCGGTTTCGGTTACCAGGTCGCGAAGCAGTTTGGCCACGAATTGTTGCCGACCCGCGCCGGCCTGGTGCCTTTCACCATCACTGATCAGCTCAAAGAGCTTTGCACCGAACTGTCCGGTACGTCGGTGGATTGCCTGGTGAGCTGCAACGATCAGAGCTTTCGCGAGAACATCCTGTTTACCCATCGCGGCCTCAGCGGTCCGGCGATTTTGCAGATTTCCTCGTTCTGGGAATCCGGCGACCCGGTAGAGATCAACCTGATGCCGGATCACGATGTGCCGAGCTGGCTGCAACAGCAGCAGGCCGAACGTCCCAACAGCGAGTTGAAAACCCTGCTCGGCGAAATCTTCACCAAGAAGATGGCCAACCTGTTGGCGGACAACTGGTTCGTCTCCAAACCGATGAAGCAATACACCCACGCGGAAATTGCCGACATCGCCGAGAAGCTGGCGAGCTGGAAAGTGGTGCCGGCCGGGACCGAAGGCTACCGCACCGCCGAAGTGACCTTGGGCGGCGTCGACACCAACGAAGTCTCGTCCAAGACCATGGAATCGCTGAAAAGCCCTGGGCTGTATTTCATCGGCGAAGTGCTCGACGTGACCGGGCATCTGGGCGGTTTCAACTTCCAGTGGGCGTGGGCCTCCGGGTACGCCGCAGCGCAATTCGTCTGACGTACCGCGTTATCGTTCTTCGCGGGCAAGCCTCGCTCCTACAGGTGATATGCCAGTTTTCAGGTGGCGCAAAACCTGTAGGAGCGAGGCTTGCCCGCGAAGGCGTCCCGACAGACGACATAGAACTTAAGGAACAGATTTTGCTGTCAGATGTGATCGGCGCCATTGCGTCGGCGTCATTACTGGCTCAATTTAGCGTCATTGCCTCGGAAGGCCCTCGCACTTCATGCCATCGACCCCTTTTCGTCAGTCCCTGCGTCGCCTCTGGGCGCTGGATAAATTCAGTTACAGCGTGCGGGTGTTCATCGCCCTGACCGGCAGCATGGCGCTGTGTTGGTATCAGGATGAAATGGGGCTGCTGATCCCGTTGTTCCTGGGGATCATCGCCAGCGCCCTGGCCGAAACCGACGACAGCTGGCAGGGCCGCCTCAATTCGCTGGCCGTAACGCTGGTCTGCTTCATCGTCGCGGCCCTGTCCGTCGAACTGCTCTTCCCCTACCCCGTCCTGTTCATCATCGCTTTCGCATTGGCCGCTTTCTGCCTGACCATGCTCGGTGCGCTCGGCGAACGTTATGGCGCGATTGCCTCGGCGACGTTGATTCTGTCGGTCTACACCATGATCGGCGTGGACCAGCGCGGCGGCGCAGTGACCGATTTCTGGCACGAGCCGGTGCTGCTGGTGGCCGGCGCGGCCTGGTACGGTTTGCTTTCGGTGTTGTGGCAGGCGATGTTCTCCAACCAGCCGGTGCAACAGAGCCTGGCGCGGTTGTTCCGCGAACTGGGCTTTTACCTGAAGCTGAAATCGTCGCTGTTCGAGCCGATCCGACAGATGGACGTGGAAGCGCGCCGACTGGAACTGGCCCAGCAGAACGGTCGGGTCGTGGCAGCCCTGAACGCTGCCAAGGAAATCATTCTGCACCGGGTCGGCAACGGTCGACCGGGCTCGAAAGTCAGCCGTTACCTGAAGCTCTACTTCCTCGCTCAGGACATCCACGAGCGCGCCAGCTCCTCGCACTATCCGTACAACGCACTGGCCGACGCCTTTTTCCACAGCGACGTGCTGTTCCGCTGTCAGCGCCTGCTGCGCCAACAGGGCAAGGCTTGCCGAGCGCTGGCGGAATCGATCCAGATGCGCCAGCCATTCATCTATGACGCCAGCTTTGCCGAAGCCCTCAGCGACCTGCACGCATCCCTCGAACACCTGCGTGTCCAGAGCAACCCGGCCTGGCGCGGACTGCTGCGCTCCTTGCGCGCACTGGCCGCCAACCTCGGCACCCTCGACCGTTTGCTCAGCGATGCGAGCAACCCCGACGCCCTCGCCGACGCCACCGACAGCAGCCTGCTCGACCGTTCGCCACGCAGCCTCAAGGATGTGTGGATTCGCTTGCGCACGCAGCTGACGCCGACCTCGCTGCTGTTCCGCCATGCCCTGCGTTTGCCCCTGGCATTGAGCATCGGCTACGGCATGGTGCATTTGATTCACCCGTCGCAGGGTTACTGGATCATCCTCACCACGCTGTTCGTCTGCCAACCGAACTACGGCGCGACCCGCCGCAAGCTCGGTCAGCGGATCATCGGCACCGCCATCGGCCTGACCGTAGCGTGGGCGCTGTTCGATCTGTTCCCGAATCCGCTGATCCAGTCGTGCTTCGCCATTGCCGCCGGTGTGGTGTTCTTTATCAACCGCACCACCCGCTACACCCTGGCCACGGCCGCGATCACGCTGATGGTGCTGTTCTGCTTCAACCAGGTCGGCGACGGTTACGGCCTGTTCCTGCCGCGACTGTTCGATACCTTGCTCGGCAGCCTGATCGCCGGCCTGGCGGTGTTCCTGTTCCTGCCGGACTGGCAGGGCCGACGCTTGAACAAAGTGCTGGCCAACACCCTCACCTGCAACAGCATTTACCTGCGCCAGATCATGCAGCAATACGCCGCCGGCAAGAGCGACGACCTGGCTTATCGCCTGGCCCGGCGCAACGCGCACAACGCCGACGCGGCGCTCTCGACGACGCTCGCCAACATGCTGATGGAGCCGGGGCATTTTCGTAAGGAAGCGGATGTCGGGTTCCGTTTCCTGGTGTTGTCGCACACCTTGCTCAGCTATTTGTCAGGACTGGGTGCGCACCGTGAAACCCAACTGCCGACGGACGTGCGCGAGCAATTGATCGAAGGGGCCGGCGTGAAACTGGCGGCGAGCATCGATGAAATCGCTCAAGGGTTGGCGAGCAAACTGCCGATTGCGATTCAGAGTGATGAGGAAGAGGCACTGGCCAATGAGCTGGAACAGATGCCGGATGAGATCGATGAAGGGCAGCGATTGGTGCAGACGCAGTTGGCGTTGATCTGTCGGCAGTTGGGGCCGTTACGGACGTTGGCGGCGCATTTGATCAAGGACACCGGCGAGGATTGAGATGTGTGGTGAGTGGGCCGGCCTCTTCGCGGGCAAGCCTCGCTCCTACAAGTATCGCCGCGATACCTGTAGGAGCTAGGCTTGCCAGCGAAGAGGCCATCAGCAACACCGCAAAAACTACATCCCGTGCTGCTTCATCAACTGCTCATAACTGCCATCCGCTTTCATCTCCGCAATCTCACGGTCGAAACTGGCCACGATCTCTTCGTGGTGCGGATTTTTCAGGCTGACCAGAATGTGCAGGCTGTTCTCGCTCAACGGCTTGGGCAGGAACTCCACGGCATTGCGCACCTTGGCGGACTCCCGGGCCAGGTAATAACGCGCGACGTATTCGTCTTCCAGCGTCAGCTTGACCCGATCGGCAGCGACCATGCGCACGGCCATGGCGAAGCTGTGCACCGGGACCTTCTGCAGCGAGGCGTCCTCATCGAACGCCGGTGAATAGGCGTAACCGCGTACCACTGCAATCGGGTAGGTGTGCAGCTGTTGCAGGTTGTTGTATTCGATCGGTGCGTCCTTGCGCTTGAGAAAGCGCACGCGGTTGAGCAGGTACTCGCCGGAAAACCGGCCGAGCCTGGTGCGCTCTTCGGTATACCAGGCGTTCACCAGCACATCGTAACGGCCTTCGCCCACACCCATCAGGGCACGTGCCCAGGGCACCTGTTCAAAGTCACTTGCATAGCCGGCTCGCGCCAGCGCGGTGCTGACAATGTCTGTCGCCAGGCCGCCATTGAGCAGCGTCGCATCAGTAAAGGGTGGCCAGGCATCGGCTACCAGTCGCAGCTTTTCCGCTGCCGCGCTCTGAGTCAGCAACAGCAATCCGATCAAGGCCAAAGCTCGATGCAATCGCGGCATGCTCGAAAATCCTTAGCGGGCGGCTGCCCGACGTGTTTTCAGCCAAAACTCCAAGGCCCCGTAACGGCGAAACCCAGGTACCAACATTAGCTCATCGAAGCCACTGCACAGCGCTTCAGCCCAGATTACACAAAGAAGACAACGCCGCGCGAATTGAATGATGGCATTTTGGCCTTTGTCACAGATTTCTCTGCCATAAAGACATCTTTCGCCCAGGCGATTAGTATCGGAGCGACTAGGTCAACGGAATGTGAAGATGACAATCGATTGGATCTGCAAGCACCACAGTGATCTGGGCAAAGAGCAGCTGTACGCCATTCTGCAGTTGCGCTCAGAGGTTTTCGTTGTGGAGCAGAAATGCGTCTATCAGGACGTGGACGGCCAGGATCTGGAGGGTGACACCTGCCACTTGATGGCCTGGGACGGCGATCGGCTGGTGGCGTACCTGCGCTTGCTCGACCCGGAATTACAGGGCGGCGATGTGGTGATCGGCCGGGTGCTTACCGCCCCGCAAGCGCGCGGCAAAGGGTTGGGTCATGAGCTGATCGCCCTGGCGTTGAAGCAGGCTGGGAAGCGTTGGCCTGATGTGCCGGTTTATCTGTCGGCGCAGGCGCATTTGCAGGGGTATTACGGGCGGTACGGGTTTGTCGTGGCGGGTGAGGAATACGTGGAAGATGGCATTCCGCATATCGGGATGCGTCGTTCTTGAGGGCCTCTTCGCGGGCAAGCCTCGCTCCTACACAGACTTCACTGTTTCTGTAGGAGCGAGGCTTGCCCGCGAAGGCGCCAGGTCAAACACCGCAGGAGCTAGGGATACTCCAACACCGCTTTAATCTGCCGCAGATTCCGCTCGATCCACCCCCGATCAATCGCTCCCCACTCGCGAATCCGATAACGCCCCGCATGGTTGCGCGCGCCCTCTTCCTGCTCGAACTCGCAAACGATATCCAGATCCGCCAACGCCGCAATGGTGTCCTGCGCCGTGCGCCGGGGCATGCCGGTCACGTCGGTCAATGCCGGGACGCTGCTGGCCAGCCCACTGTCGATCAGGTACGCCACGTATAAACGGCGATAGAAGCTGCTCTTGGTCTTGCTCACGTCCATCCACACACTCCTTGGCTACTGCATTTCCCGCCACGTCAGGTACACCCGCAAATCGAATTCGACCTGGTGATACCCCGGCAACATGTGTTCGCACAGCTTGTAGAACGCCTTGTTGTGATCCGATTCCTTGAAGTGCGCCAGCTCATGCACCACGATCATTTTCAGGAACTCGCAAGGCGCCTCCTTGAACAGCGAGGCCACGCGAATTTCTTTCTTGGCCTTGAGTTTGCCGCCCTGCACCCGCGAGATCGTGGTGTGCAGGCCGAGGGCGCGGTGGGTCAGGTCCAGACGGTTGTCGAACAACACTTTGTCGATGGCCGGGGCGTTACGCAGGTATTCCTGCTTGAGGTCCAGGGCATAGGCATACAGCGCCTTGTCACTCTGCACGTCGTGCTTTTGCGGGTAGCGTTTGTCCAGGTAATCGCCCAGCCGACCTTCGGTGATCAGCCAGCGCACCTGGTCCTGCAACTCTACGGGATAGGCCTGAAGGTATTTCAACGCGGTCATCGGGATAGGCAACATCAATTACTGAAAGGCCGCCAGTGTAGCGAATTCAGTCGACCAACGTGCTCCAGTCGAACGGCCGCACAAAGTCGCCGACGTCCTCGGCCATCATCGGCCGCGCCACCAGAAAGCCTTGCACGTACTCGCAACCATTGGCTTGCAGCCATTCATATTGCGCGATGGTTTCCACGCCTTCGGCGATCACCAGCATCCCGTACTGCTTGCACAGGTCGATCACATTGCGCACCAACGCCGCATCCCGCGAAGAGTCCGGCAACCGGGCGATCACATGCCGGTCAAGCTTGAGCGTGTCCAGCTCCAGATCCCGCAGATGCGACAACGAGCACGGCCCGGAGCCGAAATCATCCAGCGCCACCCGCACCCCCAGATTGCGCAGCAGGCGCAGTTGTTTGCGGGTTTCATCGGGGTTGTGCATCAAGGCCTCTTCCGTGACCTCGACCTCCAGATGCCGCGCCTGCAAGCCATGGCGTTCCAGCACCTGACGCAACTCGGTGACCAGGTTGGGCATGCCGAACTGTGTACTGCTCAAGCTGACGCCCAGCACCAAGTCCTCGGCAAACAAGGTTTCCCAGGCTTTGCGTTGCCCGGCGCCGCGATGATAAATCCAGCTGCCCAGGCGACTGATCAACCGCGCCTCTTCCAGCAACGGCAAAAACAGCCCCGGCGGTACATCGCCGACGCTCGGATGCTGCCAGCGCAGCAGGGCTTCGAACCCGCGAATCTGGCCTCCGGCAATGGCCACCTGCGGTTGATACACCAGATTGAAATCGCGGTTTTCGATGGCGGTGCGCACACTTTCTTCGAGCATCAGCCGTGAGCGCGCCCGACCGTTCATGTCATGGTCGTAGAAGCGATATTGCTGACGCCCGGCACGCTTGGCTTCGTACATGGCGATGTCGGACGCTCGCAGCAAACCATCGAGATTGGCCCCGCAATCCGGATACGTGGCAATGCCGATGCTGGCCCCGAGGGCGATATCCAGCCCATCGATCTGCTGACAGATCGACACCCGCTCAATCAGCTTCTCGGCAATCTTGGCCGCTTGCTCGGGGAACTCCAGATCGAGCAGCGCCGTGAATTCGTCGCCGCCCATGCGCGCCAGAATGTCGAAGGGTCGCAAGCAAGCCTTCAGCTGTTCGGACACCCAGCGCAACACGCGGTCACCGGCATCGTGACCAAGGGAATCGTTGACCCGTTTAAAACCGTCGAGGTCGAGGTACAGCAACACCCAGGCGCTGTCGTTACGCTCACCGCGCAGCAGCAGGTTTTCCACGGTCTGATAGAAACCACGGCGATTGAGCAGGCCGGTCAACGGGTCGGTCACCGCCTGGAATTCCAGCTGCTGATGCAGATGACGCACCACCGACATGTCCAGCACCGTCACCACCATCGCGTGTTGCTCGGTTGGCAATGGCGCGCATGAAAGTGCGACAGGCACCTGCTGGCCCGGCGCTGTACGCAATAGCGCATCGTGCAGGCGCAGGGTTTCGCCGCGTTTGTAACCGGCCAGCAGTTCTGAATCGGCCCAGACCGGAATATGCGGCTTTTGCAGGTAATCCAGAAACTCTTTGCCTTGCAGGTCTTGCACCGTGGCGTTGAGCAGTCGCGACATCGCCGGGTTGGCAAAGCGGATCAAACCGTCCTCGCCGACCACCAGGATGCCTTCGGCGGCATTGTCCAGCACCGAGGCGTTGAAGGCGCGCGCGACCTCCAGATCGTGGCTCAGGCGCTGCAACGCCCGGCGATTGCGCTGATGCTCCAGCAGCGCCTGGACTTTGGGCTTGAGAATCTGCGGGTCGAACGGTTTGAACAGGTAATCCACCGCTCCACTGGCGTAGCCCTTGATCACGGCATCCTGGGACTGTTCGTTGGCGGTGAGGAAAATGATCGGCGTGAGACGGGTGCGCTGACTGCCGCGCATCAGGCGCGCCACTTCAAAACCGTCCATGCCCGGCATCTGCACATCCAGCAGCACCAGGTCGATATCGTGTTCGAGCAGAAGGCCGAGGGCTTCGAAACCGGAGGCAGCAGTAATGACCTGCCAGTCCTGGCGCTGCAGCAACGCGCGCATGCTGATCAGGTTTTCAGGGTAATCATCGACGATTAAAAGGGTTGAGCTGCCTTCGGCTGGCGTGGGTTGCGCGCATTCCATGCTGCTTCTCTATGTCGGGGCGTCAGGCCGGTTTCTCGTGAAAACCGGACAAATGTTACGTCTTCACTCTAGACCGGGATTCGCGAAAGCAGAAGATATCAGTACGCCATCATTTAACTAAAGGGTTCATTGCCCGACTAACGGTCACCTCTACAGCCCGCTAAAACCGGGAAAGATGGCCTTTTAACAGGATTTTGACGTCATCCATTTGTCAGACAGACGTTAACAAAATAGCCTTCTACGCTTATAAAGACCGCCCCCAAAGGCGCGTGCTAGAGCTTCTGGTACGTCCGTGCCGCAAAATTCGTGGAAGCTTTGCCTATGATCGATCTCGCATCCTGGAACCTCAGCGTTCCCGTCGGTAACCCGCCGTACACCGTTGAAACGGCCAAACTGGTGAATGGGTTCAAGGATCAATACTTCCACTCCGACACCGGCACACTGTTTTTCTGGTCGCCGGTGACTGGCACCCGCACCGAAAATGCCAAATACCCCCGCACCGAACTACGGGAAACCTACAGCAACGGCACCCTGAAAAACTGGTACTACCCGGACGCCGACAATTCCCTGCGCGCCACCCTGGCGGTGAACCAGGTGCCGAGCTCCGGCAAAATCGTCATCGGCCAGATCCACGCCTACGAAAGCCAGAAACCCATGGTAAAGGTCGAGTATCAATACAAGACCACCACCAAGACCGGCAACATCGTCGCCAAAGTGCGCATGCACCCCGATGACGACGTAGGCCGGGTAATCACCATCGCCACCGGCGTGAAACTGGATCAGGAGTTCTCCTACCTCATCCACCTCAGCCCTGGCGGTGCGCTGGGCATCAGTGCCGCGGGTTATCAGTGGGACACCAACATCAGCGCCACGTGGCGGGTCAAACCCCTGTACTTCAAGGCCGGGGTGTATGTGCAGGACAACACCGGGTACACCAGTGAAGGCGGTAAAGTGACATTTAGCAAACTGGATATTGATCACGATAAGTGATGTGAATCACGGCTGAACCTGTGGGAGCGAGCCTGCTCGCGATGGCGGAGTGTCATTCAACGTTGAAGTCGCCTGACACCCCGCCATCGCGAGCAGGCTCACTCCTACAATGACCGCATTCAACCAAGAGTCATCGCCCATAAAAAAACCCGCCTCTCGGCGGGTTTTTTGTGCAACTCAAACGCTGAAGGCTTAGTTAACCTTGGCGTTCAACTCACCTTTCAGATAACGCTGATACATGCCTTCCAGCGAAATCGCTTTGATCTTCGAAGCGTTGCCGGCAGTGCCGAAGGCTTCGTAGCGAGCGATACACACATCACGCATCGCAGTCACGGTCGCGCCGAAGAACTTACGCGGGTCGAATTCGCTCGGGTTGGTGGCCATCAGGCGACGCATCGCACCGGTGGACGCCAGGCGCAGGTCGGTGTCGATGTTGACCTTGCGCACGCCGTGCTTGATGCCTTCGACGATTTCTTCAACCGGTACGCCGTAGGTTTCTTTGATGTCGCCGCCGTACTGGTTGATGATCGCCAGCCACTCTTGCGGAACCGAAGACGAACCGTGCATTACCAGGTGGGTGTTCGGGATGCGCTTGTGGATTTCTTTGATGCGGTCGATGGCCAGCACGTCGCCGGTAGGCGGCTTGGTGAACTTGTACGCGCCGTGGCTGGTGCCGATGGCGATGGCCAGGGCGTCGACCTGAGTGCGTTTGACGAAGTCGGCAGCTTCTTCCGGGTCGGTCAGCATCTGGCTGTGATCCAGAACGCCTTCAGCGCCGATGCCGTCTTCTTCACCGGCCATGCCGGTTTCCAGCGAACCCAGGCAGCCCAGCTCGCCTTCTACCGATACGCCGCAGGCGTGAGCCATGGCGACGGTTTGTTGGGTAACACGGACGTTGTAGTCGTAGTCGGTCGGCGTCTTGCCGTCTTCGCCCAGGGAGCCGTCCATCATCACCGAGCTGAAGCCCAGCTGAATGGAGCGCTGGCAGACGTCAGGGCTGGTGCCGTGGTCCTGGTGCATGCACACCGGGATGTGCGGGAATTCTTCGATTGCCGCCAGGATCAGGTGACGCAGGAACGGTGCGCCGGCGTATTTGCGAGCACCGGCCGACGCCTGGACGATCACCGGGGAGTCAGTCTTGTCAGCGGCTTCCATGATGGCGCGCATCTGCTCAAGGTTGTTGACGTTGAAGGCTGGAACGCCGTAGCCGAACTCGGCTGCGTGGTCCAGCATCTGGCGCATGCTGATAAGTGCCATTGTGTGTGTCTCTCCCGGTTTGGGTCGTTAATCGTGCCAGCCTGCCGGAGCGGCGGCGGCTATTCAAGTTATTGCAGATCGGGGGTCAGCCCGGCCTGCGAATTCGGTATTACGCTACTGACCTGCACATCCCCTGTAGGAGCCGGCTTGCCGGCGATGGCGTCCGCACAGACACCACACGCCTCAAGGGCCTCATCGCTGGCAAGCCAGCTCCTACAGAGGTTGCGTCGGCCGTTGTTATTCGGCTTTACAACCGCGGCCGATCAAATCGTTGGTGGCGACCCAGTAAACCAGGCCTTCCTCACCTTTTATGTGAAACGCCAGCATGTCGTTGCTGTACAGCGAACCTTCGGCGCCTGGCTCAAGCTTCAGGCGATAGACCTGATCGGCCCCGCCGAGGCGCACGTCGACGGCCTTATGGCTGTCGTCAGTGTAGCGCCAGACCACTTTGGCCTGGCTGTCGCAGGTCCAGGTGGCCCAGCTGTCCGTCGATTGGGCCGGCTTGAACAGGTCAAAATTCGAGCAACCTGCCAGCAGCACCAGCGCCGTAATGGCGATAAAACCTTTCATCCGTGTTCCTCGACTGACGGCGCACGCTGCCAGCCCTGAGTAAGGAGTCAGACCCGTCAAGGACAACCATGTTCCTTGGCGGGGGTCTGTGTTTCGTATTTGTCCAGGCCATCAGGCCCGGAACGCTTGTTGAGCACCGGGTTGGTTTCCGCTTGCCAGTCAGCCTGGTAGCAGCTTTTTTGTACCGATTGCGGCGCAGGTTCCGGTGCGGCCTTCGGGTTACTCCCGCAAGCCGCCAGTGAACCGGCGACGATCAACAGCGCTAGCGTCTTGACCATCTGAACACTCCTTTGCCTGGTCAAATCAGCGACCTCAGGCCTTGGCCCGACTTTCCAGGACTTCTACGGCCGGCAACACTTTGCCTTCGACGAATTCGAGGAATGCGCCGCCGCCGGTAGAAATGTAGGAGATCTGATCCGCTACGCCATATTTATCAATGGCCGCCAGGGTGTCGCCGCCGCCCGCGATGGAGAACGCCGAGCTTTCGGCGATGGCCTGGGCCAAGACTTTGGTGCCGTTACCGAACTGGTCGAATTCGAACACGCCGACCGGGCCGTTCCACAGGATGGTCTTGGACGACTTCAGCAGCTCGGCGAAATTCGCCGCGGTCTGTGGGCCGATGTCCAGGATCATGTCGTCTGCCGCAACGTCGGCGATCAGCTTGACGGTGGCGGTGGCGCTTTCAGCGAATTCCTTGGCGACCACTACGTCGACCGGCAGCGGCACGCTGACTTTGGCGGCGATGGCGCGAGCGGTGTCCAGCAGGTCCGGTTCGTACAGCGACTTGCCGACCGGGTGACCGGCTGCGGCCAGGAAGGTGTTGGCAATGCCGCCGCCGACGATCAGCTGGTTGCAGATCTGGCTCAGGCTGTTCAGCACGTCGAGTTTGGTCGATACCTTGGAACCGGCAACGATGGCTGCCATTGGTTGAGCCGGAGCGCCCAGGGCTTTGCCCAGTGCGTCCAGTTCGGCGGCCAGCAACGGGCCCGCGGCCGCAACTTTGGCGAACTTGGCCACGCCGTGGGTCGAACCCTCGGCGCGGTGAGCGGTGCCGAAGGCGTCCATCACGAACACGTCGCACAGGGCGGCGTATTGCTGGGCCAGTTCGTCAGCGTTCTTTTTCTCGCCCTTGTTGAAGCGCACGTTTTCGAACAGCACGATGTCGCCGGCCTTGACGTCAACGCCGCCCAGGTAATCGGCAACCAGCGGCACTTCGCGGCCCAGGGCCTTGCTCAGGTAGTCAGCGACAGGCTTGAGGCTGTTCTCGGCCGAGAACTCGCCTTCAGTCGGGCGGCCAAGGTGCGAGCAGACCATCACGGCCGCGCCTTTTTCCAGGGCCAGCTTGATGGTCGGCAGCGAGGCCAGGATTCGCGCATCGCTGGTGACAACACCGTCCTTGACTGGGACGTTGAGGTCTTCGCGGATCAATACGCGCTTACCTTGCAGATCGAGGTCGGACATCTTCAACACGGTCATGGGTCGCACTTCCTACGGTTTTTTTGAAGTTGCTGTTTGCAGATAGTGTTCTGCAACGTCCAGCATTCGGTTGGCAAAACCCCATTCGTTGTCGAACCAGGCCAGGATGTTCACCAGCCGTGGGCCGGAAACTCGGGTCTGACTGGCATCGACGATCGCCGAATGTGGGTCATGGTTGAAATCACAGCTTGCGTGGGGCAGCTCGGTGTAGGCCAGCAGGCCTTTGAGCGGGCCGCTGGTGGCAGCCTCGCGCAGAATCCGGTTGACCTCGGTGGCGTCGGTATCGCTCACGGTCTGCATCGTAATATCGAGGCAAGACACGTTCACGGTCGGCACCCGCACGGCTTTGGCCTGAATTCGCCCGGCAAGTTCCGGCAACAGGCGTTCGATGCCGCGCGCCAGACCAGTGGACACCGGAATCACCGACTGAAACGCCGAACGCGTACGGCGCAGGTCTTCGTGGTGATAGGCGTCGATCACCGGCTGATCGTTCATCGCCGAGTGGATGGTGGTGATCGACACGTATTCCAGGCCAATGGCCTGATCCAGCAGGCGCAACAGCGGCACGCCGCAGTTGGTGGTGCAGGATGCGTTGGACACCAGCAGCTCGTCGCCGGTCAGGCAATCCTGGTTCACGCCGTAGACGATGGTGGCGTCGACATCCGCCTCGCTGGCCATCGGCTGGGAAAACAGCACGCGTGGCGCGCCGGCGTCGAGGAAACGCTGGCCGTCTTCACGGGTGTGGTAAGCGCCGGAGCACTCCAGCACCAGATCGACGCCCAGGGACGCCCAATCGATGCCTTCGGGGGTGGCACTGCGCAGGACCTTCACGCAGTCACCATTAATATGCAGACAATCGCCGTCGACCTTCACCTCGCCGGGAAAACGCCCGTGCGTGGAGTCGAAGCGTGTCAGGTATTCGATGCTGGCCATGTCCGCCAGATCGTTGATCGCGACAATTTCAAACCCGGCCGCCGAGCCTCGCTCAAACAACGCACGCAAGACGCAACGACCAATCCGGCCGTAGCCGTTGAGTGCAACTTTGTAGGGACGCGGTTGAGGCATGGGGTTCTCGATAATTCGCAGCCAGACGTCATTCTTATATTCAACACAACCCTTGTAGGAGCTGGCTTGCCAGCGATGACGTCATCAGCTTCAACATAAATGTTGCCTGACCGGGCGCCATCGCTGGCAAGCCAGCTCCTACAGGGGATTGCGGTGGTCATGAGACCACCGCGTCGTGCTTAGTCTTCCAGCAGCTCTTCAGCCTGACCCAGGATGTTTTCCAGGGTGAAGCCGAACTCTTCGAACAAGGCTGGCGCAGGCGCCGACTCGCCGTAGGTGGTCATGCCGATGACGCGACCTTCCAGGCCCACGTACTTGTACCAGTAGTCCGCGTGAGAGGCTTCGATGGCGATGCGGGCGCTGACCTGCAACGGCAGGACCGATTGCTTGTAGTCGGCGTCCTGGGCATCGAACACGCTGGTGCACGGCATCGAAACGACGCGTACTTTACGACCCTGCTCGGTCAGCTTGTCATAAGCCTGAACCGCCAGGCCGACTTCGGAACCGGTGGCGATCAGGATCAGATCAGGCTCGCCTGCACAGTCCTTCAACACGTAACCGCCACGGGAGATCTCTTCGATCTGAATCGCGTTGCGGGTTTGGTGCTGCAGGTTCTGACGCGAGAAGATCAAGGCCGAAGGACCGTCCTTGCGCTCCAGCGCGCACTTCCAGCTCACCGCCGATTCCACGGCGTCGGCTGGACGCCAGGTGTCGAGGTTTGGCGTGCAGCGCAGGCTGGCCAGTTGCTCGATAGGCTGGTGAGTCGGGCCGTCTTCGCCCAGACCGATGGAGTCGTGGGTGTAGACGTGGATCACGCGCTGCTTCATCAAAGCCGACATGCGCACAGCGTTGCGGGCGTATTCCATGAACATCAGGAAGGTCGCGCCGTAAGGCACCAGGCCGCCGTGCAAGGCAACGCCGTTCATGATGGCAGTCATGCCGAACTCGCGTACGCCGTAGTACATGTAGTTGCCGCTGGCGTCTTCAGCCGTGACGCCTTTGCAGCCTTTCCACAGGGTCAGGTTGGAACCGGCCAGGTCAGCGGAGCCGCCGAGGAACTCAGGCAACAGCGGGCCGAACGCGTTGAGAGCGTTCTGGCTGGCTTTACGGCTGGCGATGGTTTCGCCTTTGGCAGCGACTTCAGCGATATAAGCATCGGCTTTCTCGGTGAAGTCGGCCGGCAGATCACCGCTCAGACGACGAATCAGTTCGTTCGCTTCGGTCGGGAAAGCGGCGGAGTAGGCAGCGAAACGCTGGTCCCACTCGGCTTCGGCAGCGCGGCCGGCTTCCTTGGCGTCCCACTCGGCGTAGATGTCGGCCGGGATTTCGAACGGACCATGATTCCACTTCAAAGCAGTACGGGTCAGTGCGATTTCCGCGTCACCCAATGGGGCGCCGTGGCAGTCTTCTTTACCTTGCTTGTTCGGCGAACCGAAACCGATGGTGGTCTTGCAGCAGATCAGGGTCGGCTGCGCGCTTTTGCGAGCGGTCTCGATGGCGATTTTGATCTCTTCAGGATCATGACCGTCGACGTTGCGGATCACCTGCCAGTTGTAGGCTTCGAAACGCTTCGGCGTGTCATCGGTGAACCAGCCTTCGACTTCGCCGTCGATGGAGATGCCGTTGTCATCGTAGAAGGCGATCAGTTTGCCCAGGCCCAAAGTACCGGCGAGCGAGCCGACTTCGTGGGAAATGCCTTCCATCATGCAGCCATCACCCAGGAACACATAGGTGTGGTGGTCAACGATGTTGTGGCCTGGACGGTTGAACTGCGCCGCCAGGACTTTTTCAGCCAGGGCAAAACCCACGGCGTTGGCCAGACCCTGGCCCAGTGGACCGGTGGTGGTTTCAACGCCCGGGGTGTAGCCGAGCTCCGGGTGACCCGGGGTGCGGCTGTGCAGTTGACGGAATTGCTTCAGGTCATCGATCGACAGGTCGTAGCCGGTCAGGTGCAGCAGCGAGTAGATCAGCATCGAGCCGTGGCCGTTGGACAGCACGAAGCGGTCACGGTCGGCGAACGATGGATTGCTCGGGTTGTGCTTCAGGTAGTCACGCCAAAGTACTTCGGCGATATCCGCCATACCCATCGGGGCACCGGGATGGCCGCTGTTGGCTTTTTGCACGGCATCCATGCTGAGGGCACGAATGGCGTTGGCACGCTCACGACGGCTGGGCATCGCTGATCTCCTAGGGTTTGAATAAAACGAAACGGAAAAAAGGCGAGCATTTTCCCTCACAGGCATGCCTCGCGGCAATGACAGATAGTCATCTGAAGGCGTTTTTCCAATGGATAAAGACGGTTTCGGCTGGTGAAACCTTTCTGCTATTCGTTTGTAGAGTGAAACAAGTCATCAGAAGTGCCACCCATCGAGCAATATCAAAACTTTTTGATATTGCTCTTGCGGTACTTTCTGACCGTCACTAGACTGCTGGCCCTATGAATTTACGCGTGCCTTCCATTCAACATGACGAGAGCGATGAGCTGGCGGCCCTGTGCAAGGCCGGTGGCGATCCTCTGCGGCTGAATGTATTGCGCGCGCTGGCCAACGACTCGTTTGGCGTACTCGAACTGGCGCAGATCTTCGGTATCGGCCAGTCGGGCATGAGTCATCACCTCAAGGTGCTGGCCCAGGCCGACCTGGTGGCAACGCGCCGTGAAGGCAACGCGATTTTCTACCGTCGCGCCCTGCCCCACACCGACCTGCTCGGCGGCAAGTTGCACGCCGCGCTGCTCGAAGAAGTGGACAACCTGACCCTGCCTGCCGATGTGCAGTCGCGGATCGGCCAGGTCCACGGGCAACGTGCAGCGGCCAGCCAGGATTTTTTCTCACGGGTCGCGGAGAAGTTTCGCGCCCAGCAAGACCTGATTGCCGGCCTGCCGCAGTACCGCGAAAGCGTGGTGGCCTTGCTCGATAAACTGAGCTTCAGCGAAGGCGCCACGGCCATCGAAGTCGGCCCTGGCGACGGTGCTTTTCTGCCGGAACTGGCGCGCCGCTTCACTCACGTCACCGCGCTGGACAACAGCCAGGCGATGCTCGAATTGGCGCGGCAGGTCTGCGAACGTGAAACGCTGGCTAACGTCAGCCTGCAACTGGCCGATGCATTGAATGGCGTAAGCCTCAAGGCCGATTGCGTTGTACTGAACATGGTGCTGCACCACTTTGCCGCGCCGGCCGATGCGCTCAAGCACATGGCCAAATTGCTGCAACCGGGCGGTAGCCTGCTTGTGACAGAGTTATGTAGCCACAACCAGAGTTGGGCCAGGGAGGCCTGCGGTGATCTCTGGTTGGGGTTTGAACAGGACGATCTGGCCCGTTGGGCCACCGCTGCGGGACTCGTTCCCGGGGAAAGCCTCTATGTAGGCTTACGTAATGGTTTCCAGATTCAGGTCCGCCACTTTCAGCGGCCAACTGGCGACACTCACCATCGGTAAATTCAGGAAAAAATCGAGATGAGCGAATACTCCCTCTTCACCTCCGAGTCCGTGTCCGAAGGGCATCCGGACAAAATCGCCGACCAGATTTCCGATGCGGTGCTGGACGCCATCATTGCTGAAGACAAGTTCGCCCGTGTGGCGTGCGAAACGCTGGTAAAAACCGGCGTGGCAATCATCGCAGGTGAAGTCACCACGTCGGCCTGGGTCGACCTGGAAGAAATCGTGCGTAACGTCATTCTGGACATCGGCTACAACAGCTCCGATGTCGGCTTCGACGGCGCCACTTGCGGTGTGATGAACATCATCGGCAAGCAGTCCCCTGACATCAACCAGGGTGTTGACCGTGCCAAGCCTGAAGATCAGGGCGCCGGCGACCAGGGCCTGATGTTCGGCTACGCCAGCAACGAAACCGACGTGCTGATGCCAGCACCGATCACGTTCTCGCACCAACTGGTTCAGCGCCAGGCCGAAGCCCGTAAATCCGGCCTGCTGCCTTGGCTGCGCCCGGACGCCAAGTCGCAAGTGACTTGCCGTTACGAAGGCGGCAAGGTTGTCGGTATCGACGCCGTTGTACTGTCGACCCAGCACAACCCTGAAGTGTCGTACAAAGACCTGCGCGAAGGCGTGATGGAGCTGATCGTCAAGCACGTGCTGCCTGCCGAACTGCTGACCAAAGACACCCAGTTCCACATCAACCCGACTGGCCAGTTCATCATTGGCGGCCCAGTGGGTGACTGCGGTCTGACCGGTCGCAAGATCATCGTCGACAGCTACGGCGGCATGGCCCGTCACGGCGGCGGCGCGTTCTCCGGTAAAGATCCATCGAAGGTTGACCGTTCCGCGGCCTACGCCGGTCGTTACGTGGCGAAGAACATCGTCGCTGCCGGCCTGGCCGAGCGTTGCGAGATTCAGGTTTCCTACGCGATCGGTGTTGCCCAGCCGACTTCGATCTCGTTGAACACCTTCGGCACCGGCAAAATCAGCGACGACAAAATCGTCAAACTGGTTCGCGAAGTGTTCGACCTGCGTCCGTACGCAATCACCACCATGCTTGACCTGCTGCACCCGATGTACCAGGAAACCGCAGCGTACGGCCACTTCGGTCGCACCCCGGCGACCAAGACCGTGGGCGAAGACACCTTCACCACGTTCACCTGGGAAAAAACCGACCGCGCCGACGACCTGCGTTCGGCTGCCGGCCTGTAAGACCTCCCCGGCGGTACCAAAAGCCCTGCACGGTTCGCCGTGCGGGGCTTTTTATTGTCTTGCCTTTGAGACCGAGTCGCCCCCATCGCCGGCAAGCCGGTCTCGCTCCTACATTGGAATGCATTTCCCTGTAGGAGCGAGCCTGCTCGCGAAGAGGCCAGCCCAGTCCCCCGGAAACACCAGGCAAAACACCCACCGTCCCCGCCAGAAAATACTGACTAGCCTTCAAGCATCCCCCTGAGCAAGGACGCTCACGATGCTTCTGCGCCTGTTTTCTGTTTTTTCTCTGAGCTTTTTTTGCCTCACTACAACCGCAGCCGACTGTCCCGACTGGCCGCCCGTCAGGGCTCTGGACGAAATCACCACCCTGCAAAAACAGATCGACACCTGGGATGACAGTTATCACCGCCATGGCCGCTCGTTGGTCGCCGACGAACTTTACGATCAAGCCCTCGCTCGCCTCACCGAATGGCGCAGTTGCTTTGACTTGGGCCTGACGCCCGAACCATTACGCACGGCTGGCGGCAAAATTACCCACCCCATTGCCCACACGGGCCTGGAAAAAGCGCGGGACAGTCATGCGGTCGAAAACTGGTTGCGCAGCCGCGAGGACATCTGGGTACAACCCAAAGTCGATGGTGTGGCGGTGACGCTGATCTACCGCAAGGGCGTACTGCACCAGGCAATCAGTCGCGGCGACGGATTAAACGGGCAAGACTGGACGGCCTCGGCGCGACTGATCCCCGCCATCCCCCGACAACTGTCGCGCCCGCTGGACTTGCTGGTGCAAGGCGAACTCTATTGGCGACTGGTCGACCATGTGCAAGTCAAAGCCGGAAGCCTCAATGCCCGCACCACCGTGGCCGGCTTGATGGCGCGCAAGGAACTCAGCCCTGAGCAGGCCACCGGCATCGGCCTGTTTATCTGGGACTGGCCACAAGGCCCGGCCGGTCTGCCTGCTCGCATCGCTGCTCTGGATGAGCTGGGTTTGCCGAGCATCGCGCCTTACAGTCAGCCGGTACAGACAGTTGCCGATGCTGAACACTGGCGCGATTACTGGTACCACTCGCCCCTGCCCTTTGCCAGTGACGGTGTGGTCCTGCGCCAGAGCCAACGGCCTTCGGCCGAGCGCTGGCAGGCAAAAACACCGTACTGGGCCGTCGCCTGGAAATACCCCTTTGCCCAGGCGTTGGCCGAAGTACGCAAAGTCGACTTCAAGGTCGGCCGCACCGGACGGATCACCCCCGTGCTGGACTTGAAACCGGTGACGCTCGATGACCGGCAGATCAAGCGTGTCAGCGTCAGCTCACTGCGGCGCTGGGAGGAGCTGGACATCCGCCCCGGCGATCAGGTGTCCATCAGCCTCGCGGGACTGACCATTCCCCGGCTCGACGGCGTCGTATTACGCGCCGCCGAACGCCCAGCCTTGAACGCGCCGCTGGCAGCGGACTTTCATCATTTGAGTTGCTGGCAACCGACGCCGGGCTGTGAAAGCCAGTTTCTCGCGCGACTGACCTGGCTCAGCGGCAAGCAAGGGTTGGCCATGCCTCATGTCGGCCCAGGAACATGGGAGAAACTTTTCGAAACAGGCCACCTGAACGGCCTGCTGGATTGGTTGACCCTCGATGCTCAAGAGCTTGCTAACATTAACGGCTTCGGCGAGCGCAGCAGTACTCGTCTTCTAAACAGTTTCAACAGTGCCCGCCAACGCCCTTTTGCTCGCTGGCTCAAAGCTCTGGGTTTACCACCAACCGGCCAGGCAAACCTCGCCGACTCCTGGCAGGAACTGGCACAACGAAATACCGAACAATGGCAGGCCGAAGCCGGCATAGGCCCGGGACGCGCGGCGCAATTGAGCGCATTTTTCCGCGACCCGCAGGTCCTGGCCTTGAGCGACACATTACGTGCGGCGGGGATCGACGGTTTTTAGCAACCGCAGATTCTCGCCCGCCCGGGAACCCAAAGAGGCCGACGAGCTCAAACGCCCATCGCCCTATCGACCCGATTGCACCTGCACATGGAGCTTTTATGAAATTTCTTTCACCGCTCGCCCTGCTGACCCTTTGCAGCGTGATGGCCGCGCCACTGATGGCCGTCGAAGAGGCCCCGGGGCTGACCGGTTGTGCCGCCAAGAAACAGGGCATCATCAACCAGATCGAACTGGCCAAATCCCATGGCAACGCCGAACAGCAGGCAGGCCTGGAAACGGCACTGAGCGAAGTCACTGCGCATTGCACCGACGCTTCGCTGAAGAAGGAGCGGGAAAACAAGGTCCTCAATGCCAAGCATGAAGTCAGCCAGCGCCAGGCCGACCTCGACAAAGCCATGAAGAAGGGCGATCCGGAGAAGATCAACAAGCGCAAAGACAAACTGGCCGAGTCGCGCAAGGAACTGCAAAACGCGCTCGACGAGCTGGATAAATAAGAAAAGGTAAAGTCAGGAATTTGTAGCGTTCTTCAGGGAGCTTCGCGAGCAGGCTCGCTCCCACAGGGGAATGCAATCCTATGTGGGAGCGAGTCTGCTCGCGAAAGCGTCAGCAAGAGCGCTGCAAATCAATGATCCCGAAACTCTTTATGGCACGCACTGCAGGCATCTTCGACCTTCTGCACCGCCGGCCCCAGGTTGCTGGCCTTGTATGGCTGAACCTTGCTGGCAATCACCAATTCACCGGTGGCGGCTTCAAGGCTGCGGGCCATTTCCTGAAAGCGTGCCTGTTTCTGCCACACATCGCCCTTGGCGCTGGTGTGATCTTCTTCGCGCACCTGTGGAAAATGCTTCCACGGTTCCTGGGACAGCGCATCGAGTTTCACCGCGCCGTCAGCGAATTTCGGGCCGTCGAATGGAATGCGGCCGCGCAACATGCCACCCAGGTCTTCGCCGGTCTTGAGCATTTGTTTGAAGATTGCCTTGCGCTGGCCCAGTGGCGAATTCGGATCGACACCGCCGCACGCGGACAAGGTCAGGCAGGCCAGCAATACAACGGAAAGTCTTTTAAGAGTCATGGTGGCTTCAGGTCACGGGAAACGGCGGCCAGTATCCTCGCGTCATCGGCAAAGACCAATAGCCCTATTATCAATACGGGTTGTTTGAGCGCATGGAGCACTCAGGCAACCGACAAAGGAATTACTCCATGAACAGCCGTTTCAAGGCATGGCGTCACCGCCTCGCCTGGACCCTCCCGATGGTGGCCGTGCTCGCAGGCTGCACCGGCGGTGACAACAACAAACCCAAGACCCACGCGCTGGCGACTTACTCCAGCGCCACCTGGGAAGCCCTGCCGACGGTGTCCGATAACGACCTGGTCGCCGGCTTCGGTTCATGGCGCAGCGCCTGCACCCGACTCAAGGCCGACCCGATCTGGGGCTCGACCTGTGCCGCTGCCACCAACGTGCCGCAAACCGCCAGTGACATTCGCGGCTTCCTCAAACAGAACCTCGACGTCTACGGCCTGCGCGCCGCCAACGACAATCCCAACGGCTTGATCACCGGTTACTACGAACCGGTCTACCCCGGCAGCCTGACCCAAACTGACGTGGCGAACATCCCGGTATACGGGGTTCCAGAGGACATGATCATCGTCTCTCTGGACAGCATCTACCCGGAGCTCAAAGGCAAACGCCTGCGCGGACGGCTCGAAGGTCGCGTGCTCAAGCCTTACGACGATGCGGCAACCATCGAAACCAAAGGCGTCAAGGCGCCGGTCGTGGCGTGGCTGACCGACCCGATGAACCTGCAATTCCTGCAAATCCAGGGTTCCGGTCGCATTCAGCTCGACGATGGTCGCCAGTTGCGCATTGCGTATGCCGACCAGAACGGTCATCCGTATCGCCCCATCGGCCGCTGGCTGGTAGAGCAAGGCGAACTGAAGAAAGAAGACGTGACCATGGGCGCAATCAGCGATTGGGCCAAGGCCAACCCGGCGCGCATTCCGGAACTGCTCGGCAGCAACCCGAGCTATGTGTTCTTCACCCGCAACCCGGACAGCAATGAAGGCCCTCGCGGCTCGCTGAACGTACCGCTGACGGCGGGTTACAGCGCGGCGGTGGATCGCAAAGTGATTCCGCTGGGCAGCCTGTTGTGGCTATCCACAACGCGGCCGGACGGCTCCGCGCTGGTTCGCCCGGTGGCGGCTCAAGACACTGGCGGCGCGATTGCCGGCGAAGTCCGTGCGGATTTGTTCTGGGGCACCGGCGAAGCAGCCGGGCAACTGGCTGGCGACATGAAACAGCAGGGGCAAATCTGGATGCTCTGGCCCAAAGGCGCGGCCTTGCCGCAAGTGCCTCAGGTGGCTGATGCGGTTAAAGCCAACCCTTAATTACTGTGGCGGCAGATAGATAGCTTTCGCGGGCAAGCCACGCTCCTACAGGGATCTGCGTCGATCACACAATTGTGATCGCCGCAGATCCCTGTAGGAGCGTGGCTTGCCCGCGAAGGGGCCAAAATAAACACCGCAGATATGTCAGACCGAAATCACAAAGAAACTCACGATCAACCCCATCCCCACAAACCACACCAGCGACCGCAGAATCGCCCAGTCCGCCAGGTAGCAAATGATGTACAGCAGACGGCTGGTGATGAACAACACCGACAGCACATTGATCGTCACCAGCTCGGCGTTGCCGGCCAGGTGGGCCACGATCACCGCCGCCGCGAACGCCGGGGTCACTTCGAAACTGTTCAATTGCGCCGCATAGGCGCGCCGGCCCAAACCATTCAGTGACTCGAGAAAATCCCGGGGGTCATGATTGTCTTTCAGTCCAAAACGGCCACTGATCTTGGCAATCCCCACGCAGAGATAGGGCAGGAAGAACGCAATCAAAATGCACCACAGAGCAACCGTCATATCGCAGTCCCTTTCTTCGAGTTATAAAATCCGGATTCCGGTCAAAACTTCATCACCAACATGCCGATCAGCACCAGCCCACAGGCCAAGAGCCGCGGCCGACCGAAAGGTTCTTTCAGATAGCGCATGCCAAACAGCACCACCAGAATCACGCTGATCTCGCGCAATGCCGCCGCTTCTGCAATCGACCCCAGCTGCATCGCCCACAGCACCAGAGCGTAGCTGAACAACACGCAGAACCCGACCGCCAATCCCAAGCGCCATTGTTCACGCCAGAACAGCATGAACGCCGGCCGCTTGCGCACCAACGCCAGCAGCGGAAACGGCCAGGCGCTGAGCAACGTCACCCAGACCAGGTAGTCCAGCGGATGCGACCAGCGCCGCAACGCCTGGCCATCGATAAAGGTGTAGCAGCCAATGCACAGGCCAATCAGCGCCACCACCGGCAGCATCGACCACGGCAAACGCGTACCGCCACCGCCCTGCCACAGCAGGCACAGCATGCCCAACGGGATGAGCAGAATTCCGAAGATCTGCTGATTCGTCAGCACCTCCCCGGCAAAGATCAGCGTCAAGGCCAACACCACTAACGGCGACAAGCCACGCATCAGCGGGTACACCAAACCGAGATCACCCACCCGATAGGCCTGAATCAGCAGATAGCGATAAAGCAATTCGAATGCGGCCGATGCGAGAATCCATGGCCAGATTTCAATCGGTGGCAGCGCCACGAACGGCAGCATCAGCGCGACAAAAAGCATCGCCACGCTGTCCATGCAGGCCACGACCAACAACCGTTCCGCACTGAATTTAATCAGGGTGTTCCACGCCGCGTGCAACAGCGCCGCCACCAACACCAACGCCGTCGCAAGCACGGCACACTCCTTTTGTTCATCATCCTCACCCTGTAGGAGCACGGCTTGCCGGCGAAGGCGTTCTTGAGACCGCTTTCGCCGGCAAGCCGTGCTCCTACAAGGGCGGGGGGAGAATTGATTCGCCATATGTCAGCAGCTGTTTATACTGCAAGCGACCACGCCGCACTCAGTTGCGCACAGACTAATTCCAATAATTTCTGCCATGACCCGCTCTCTTCGAGAACGGTCGTCGGCCTGCGTATGCCTGATCACAGCGTCAAGACTACCGACAGAGACCTTGCGCATGCCACTCGCCTTGCTTGCCCTCGCTGTTGCCGCGTTCGGCATCGGCACCACTGAATTCGTCATCATGGGCTTGCTGCCCGACGTCGCTCGCGACCTCGCCGTGAGCATTCCCCACGCCGGTCTGTTGATCACCGGTTACGCCCTGGGCGTGGTGTTCGGCGCGCCGATCCTCGCGGTCGGCACCGCCAATATGCCGCGCAAAGCCACCCTGCTGGGCATGACACTGATGTTTATCCTCGGCAACGTGCTGTGCGCGTTGGCGCCAAACTACGCCACGCTGATGGCCGCCCGAGTAGTTACCGCGTTATGCCACGGGGCGTTCTTCGGCATTGGTTCGGTGGTCGCGGCCGGTCTGGTTGCGCCGAACAAACGGGCGCAGGCGATTGCCATGATGTTCACCGGCCTGACCCTGGCCAATGTGCTCGGCGTGCCATTGGGCACCGCGCTCGGCCAATACGCCGGTTGGCGTTCGACGTTCTGGGCGGTGTCGGTGATCGGTGTGATCGCCGCGATTGCGCAGTGGGTCTGGTTGCCGAAGGACATCGCCATGGACAAGGCCAACCTCGCCAGCGAGTTCAAGGTGCTGGGCAAGGTCAATGTGCTGCTGGCCCTGGGCATGAGCGTACTGGCGTCGACCAGCCTGTTCAGCGTGTTCACCTACATCGCGCCGATCCTGCAGGACATCACCGGGGTCAGCCCGCACGGCGTGACCATTATGTTGCTGTTGTTCGGCGTCGGTTTGACGGCGGGCAGCATGCTCGGCGGCCGCCTGGCCGACAGTCGCCTGCTGCCTTCACTGGTGGGCATGGCGTTGGCGGTGGTGGTCGTGCTGGCCGCGTTCACGCAGACCAGTCACTCGGTGATTCCGGCGGCGATCACGCTGGTGTTGTGGGGGATCTTTGCCTTCGCCCTGTGCCCGATTCTGCAACTGCTGATCATTGATCAGGCACATGAAGCACCCAATCTGGGTTCGACGTTGAACCAGAGCGCTTTCAATCTCGGTAATGCGGCCGGCGCGTGGATTGGCGGGCTGGTGGTCGCCAGCGGCGCGGACCTGGCGGACTTGCCGTGGACCGGCGCGCTGGTCAGTGGCCTGACGGTGCTGACGGCGCTTTTCTTCATTTACCTGCAACGTCGCGGTGCGGCTGCGGTCAATGTGTCCGCCTGAATAATTGCCTTCGCGGGCAAGCCTCGCTCCTACAGGATCGCGCAGATCCTGTAGGAG
>NZ_JAGYFX010000086.1:0-25573 GCF_019946615.1 Pseudomonas sp. BF-R-01 | reverse complement strand
ACCAAAGCCCACCCGCGCCCCGCCATGCGGTTTTAAATCTCGCCCTTCTCCACTTCGGGATGCTCACTGGAACCCGCACCGGTCTTGCGTTGCGGGTGTTCGATCTTCACCGAAGGGAATTGCGACGAGGCGTAACGCACCACCAGAATCGCAAACGCCAGCAGCAGAATCCCGCCGCACAGGTAAATGATGCCCAGGTCCGGCGGATTGTGGTGCGAGACGTTGGAGATCAACAACCGCGTCAGCGCGGTGATCGCCACGTAGATCAGGAAACGCACCGGCATGTGATTGGTCTTGAAGTAAATCCCGACCATCGCGCCCAGTTCGAGGTAGATGAACAGCAGCAAGATGTCGTCGATCTTGATGTGCCCCGCTTCGATCATCCCCAGAAACTCCATCACCGCCGCCCACGCGGTCACCGCACCGATGGCGAACAACGCCAGGTAGTGGAAGGTCTCGACGAACAGATTGCCCAGGGATTCGGCCAGTTGGTGCACGTTCTGCCGCAGGTTCTCGGCCCAGTTGATTTTCACGATGATTCTTCCTTAGCTCGGTTCGAGCGGATGATGCGGGTTGGACGTGACGGTTGTTCTGCATGCAGAAAAAAGGCCAGAGGCTGATGGTGAGATGGCGATAGGCTGCCAGTGGACACTTTTGTGGTGTCTGGACGGGCGCCTTCGCGGGCAAGTCGGACCGCCGCACCGCTCGCTCCTACAGGGCAATACCGGCCCGTAGGAGCGAGGCTTGCCCGCGAATGGAGCAACGCGGTCCACCTGACAAACGCTGATTTCGGTCTACATTAAAAAGCCACTACCCAAAGCGCAGGGATTCGCTTATCCTTTTCGCTGTATAAAAACACAGTGGTCGAAACAGACAACTATCGTGAAGGCATGTGAGGTGGTGAATGGCCGTCGAAGTGGTATACCGCAGCAGCCGAGATCTGGAGCGCTTGTTCATGGATAAAGCCGAAGCTGACCGTCATGACAAAATGCTCGAACTGGCCGAATTGCTGGCTGAAGTGTTGCAAAAAGCCGTTCCGTCCCTGACCGAGCAGCAAGTGGAAGAAGCCGGGATCTACATGGCGAAGAATCGCGATGTGTTCGCCAAGGCGTTCAAGAGTCAGCCGGACGCGTTGTCCGAGCTGTTGAGCGCGCCTGTTGAAGTCGCGGAACAGGTTGAAGTGACAGAAACAGCTGAGCCGACCAAGCCAGCCAAAGCCGCTAAAACGCCGAAGTAAGCAACAGCCGAATTGAACAGGCCCTGAGTCGAATGACTCAGGGCCTTTTTCATGCCTGCGAAAAACGCGGCTCAAACCGTTCGCGGCGTTCGCTCGTCTGCAGCTGTCGAGCTTCCACGTATTGACGCACCCCATGGCGACTGCGGAGAAAGTCCCTGGATGACGTAGAGATACGTTTCTTGCGCAGCGTAGTCGAGCACACTGATCAAACCGCCGACATAGCTACCGTTGTAAAGGAAACCATCAAAGTTATAGGTCACCGTGAAGGTGATCTGTGCCTCGGCACTTTTGCCCGAGGCCTCGATGATCGTGCCCGCCAACGTTGCTGGCGATACGGTGCTTCCCTCGTACGGGATCGGATCCTGGTAGAAATCCGGTAGCGCCAATGCGCCCGTCACCGAATCGGTGTCGAACGTCAACGTGCCGCTCTGCCAAACCTGCAACCCGTTCGGGTTGGCGCTCGCGTCGAACAGGCTGACGGAGAAGGTGTAAGAAGTGCTCATGATTTCACCCATGGCCGTTCAACGACGTTCAGCAGGTAGACCTCTTCACTGTCAGGCGCCAGTGAAAACAGGTAGCCATTGTTGAGGAAGTCCTCGTGATCGCTGACATCGATGGGCCAACCGGGGTACTGATTACCGTCGGCGTCCAGCACCCACATGAACTTGACGTTGTAGTCTGTCGGGGTGGCCGATTTGTAGACACCGCCGGCGACCTGCGTCCCGTCGTCAAACCGCGCCCATGCCATGACGACCGGCGAGCCAACACTGATTTCGTCGGGCACCGGGGTATTGCCCTGCATGATCAGCGTCCACGCCTCTTTGCCGCCTGCTGGAAGCATCATTCGCGCAACGTGTTGCGGCGTCGGCGATCCTGCTGCCTGTCCCGTAACGGCGCCCTGACCAACGCCCGTGCCCTGCGCGACATTGAGGGTATAACCAAACGTGTTTTCACCGGGTTGTTGCACCGGGCCGGTGATGGTGCAGATCAGGCCATTTTGCTGGGCGACCTCCACGTAGGGGTCCCAGGTACCGGGCGTCGATCCCGAATTGATAACGCAGTTGATGGCCGGGTTTTCAGACTGGTAGAGGGTGAAGAAGACGTTGCCGTCGTTGTCCCATAAACCGGTGCTCACCGGACCTGCGGTGCCGGGGGTGAAAATAGTGATCTGCCCGCCGTAATTGGCGCCGTTATCGTCGCTGACAAACGACACGCCAATATCAAGGCTGGAGTTGATCGTGAAATTGCAGGTGAGAGAAGAACTGGAAGACATGATTCGCTCCTTGAAATCACGAAAAAGCAGTGCGCCAGTCATGATTGCCCCAGACGCTGGCAGGCCCTCATCAACCGGGCGGGTGGCGTTGCGCCATCCCGCTTGCAGCGTAGTCAGGTCTTTAGAATTTGCCAGCGAAGTGAAGGGCGCGGCGAGCCTTTACCGGTACAAGACTTTCTCCGCCAACTCGTCTGCCACCCGGGCGGGGGAACGTTTCTCAGCCTGGGCATGGGCGAACACTTCGGTCAGCCGTGAGCTGATTTTCGACAAGTGCGCGGTGATGGTCGTCAGCTCTTCGCCACGGTGTTTGAGCGACACGTAGATCAGCCCGCCGGCATTGATCACATAATCCGGCGCATAAAGAATGCCTCGCCGTTCCAGTTGATCCGCGACATCCAGATGAGTCAGTTGGTTATTCGCCGAACCGGCCACCGCCGAGCATCGCAGTTGCGTGACGGTATTGCTGTTGAGCACGCCGCCGAGGCCGCACGGCGCGAGAATGTCGCAAGGCGTGCTGAGCAACGCCTCGTTGGCTATCGGGTGAGCACCGAGTTGCTCCATGGCCAGTTGCACCTTGCCGTGATCGATGTCGCTGACCAGCAGTTCGGCACCGGCAGCGTGTAACTGCTCGGCCAAGGCATAACCGACATTGCCCAGGCCTTGAATGGCCACGCGCAGGCCTTCGAGGTTGTCGCTGCCCAGGCGAGCCATGGCGGTGGCACGAATGCCGGTGAATACGCCCATCGCCGCGTGAGGCGCCGGGTCGCCCGCCGAAGTGGTGCTGGTGACGTGCTGGGTCTGTTGGGCGATGCAATCCATGTCCGCCACTGAGGTACCGCTGTCGATGGCCGTGATATAGCGCCCGTCGAGCTGATTGATGCAGCGCCCGAACGCTTCGAACAGCGCGGCGCGGTTTTCCACATGGACCGGTCGAACAATCACCGCCACGCCGCCACCCTGAGCCAGGCCGGCCAGTGCCGCCTTGTAACTCATGCCTTGAGCCAGACGAATGGCATCCTCGACCGCGGACTCGTCGCTTGGATAGGCAAGGTAACGACACCCGCCCAGGGCAGGCCCCAGACGGCTGTTATGAATAGCAATGACCGCCTTCAACCCGGTGACCGAGTCGACGCTCAGATGCAGCGATTCAAGGCGAGTGCTTTGCATGAGAGCGAACATCGTAGGGGCTCCCGAATCACTTCTTGTAGTCGCCAGTATAGGCTTGCGCCCAAAATTTGCAGAAGCGCACCGGAATAAGCGGCGCCGCCATTCAGGCTTTCGGGCATAACCTGCGCGGCACTGGACGAATGCCGCAGGGGAGGCTAAAACGAGGCATGTCCCGGAGATTTTGATGACGCCCCGCCAACGCTTTTTCGACTGCCTGCAACGATCACCGCCCGCGCTGTTCGAAGCGGCGCTGTGGATTGCCGTCGAGCACGATAAAGAGGTGGATCCGCAGGCGGTACTGGCAAATTTCAAGGACCTGCAACAACGCGTCAGTTACGGCTTGCCGATGTTGCCGGTGAGCGAGCTGGCCCAGCCGCTGTTGCGACGCCTGAATGATCTGGGATACGCCCAGGACGATTTCACGCCATTGCGACCGCAAGTGGCCTTGCTCGACAAAGTGCTGGAGCGCCGACGTGGCCAGCCATTGGCCCTGGGCCTGATTGCGCTGGAACTGGCCAGAGGCCTGGAAATCCCCTTGGTCGGGGTCAACTTCCCTGGGCATTTCCTGCTGCGGGTTCCGGGGGCCGATCACCTGCTGGACCCTTGCGGCGGTCGACGGTTGTACCCCAACGATTGCCGGGAACTGCTGCAACGCCAGTACGGCCCGAACATGAAACTCAGCGCCGAACATTTGCTGACGGCCGAGCCGGTGCAAATGCTCCAGCGGTTATCACGCAACCTGCGCCAGTTGCACCTTTCCCACGATGACTACATTGGCGCGTTGATCGACGCCGAACGCGTGCTGGAACTGGGCAACGCCAGTGCCTCCGATTACCTGGCCCGGGCCAGCCTTTACCAGCGGCTGGACTGCCCGAACGCCGAGCGTTTCGATCTGGAGCATGCGCTGCTGCTCAGCGACGACCCGATCCAGCGGATCCGCCTGACCGAACGACTCGGCCACCTGCCCCCCAACTCAATCGTCCACTGAACACCTGCAAGCGCCGGCTTGCTGGCGATTCAAACGCCGCGGTCCGTCAGGAACACCGCGTTATCGTTCATCGCCGGCAAGCCGGCTCCTACAAAAAACTGTGCGGCAATTGAACCTGTAGGAGCCAGCTTGCTGGCGATTCAAACGCCGCGGACCATCAGGAACACCGCGTTATCGTTCATCGCCGGCAAGCCGGCTCCTACAAAAAACTGCGCGGTATTTGACCCTGTAGGAGCTGGCTTGCTGGCGATTCAAACGCCGCGGTCAGTCAGGAACACCGCGTTATCGTTCTTCGCGAGCAAGCTTCGCTCCTACAGGGAATTGTGCGGTATTTGAACCTGTAGGAGCCGGCTTGCTGGCGATTGAGACGCCGCGGTCAGTCAGGAACACCGCGTCATCGTTCATCGCGAGCAAGCTTGCTCCTACAGGGGGCGGTGTGGTGTTTTCAAGGAGTGTCTGGCTGATTGGCCGGGTGCGCTTTCATGAACGCTGGATGCGTCGCGGCCAGCGTCTCCACTCGACGAATCCGTGGGTACGCCTCCAGCGAAATGTTGAAACGTTCAGCCGCGTACAGCTGCGGAATCAGGTACACATCCGCCAGCCCCGGTTCAGCGCCGAAGCAATAACCTTCATCACCAATCAACTGTTCCACCGTCGCCAGCCCTTGGCTGATCCAGTGCCCGATCCACTCGACCACCTGCGCTTCATCGTGGCCCAACTGCCGCAGCCTGTTGAGCACGCTGACGTTGTGCAGCGGATGCACGTCGCAGCCAATCACCGCCGCCACACCGCGCTCATGCGCGCGAGCGGCGAGGTCTTTGGACAGCAGCGGCACCTGTGGATAACGTTCCTCCAGGTACTCGATGATCGCCGGTGACTGAATCAGCAACTCGCCTTCGTCGGTGCGCAAGGCCGGCACCCGGCCTTGCGGATTGATCGCCAGGTACGGTGGCTGGCGATGCTCACCGCCCGGCGGCGCGATCAGGTTGATCGGCAGCGCCCGGTAATCCAGGCCCTTCAACGCCAATGCGATACGCACCCGGTAAGACGAGGTCGAACGGTAGTAGGTATAGAGTTCCATGACCCATTCCTCTTAACGCGCCGGCAGCACTTTGCCGCGGCATTCGCCGAAACCGATGGAGGCAAAACCGTCGCGGCTGCAACGGGCGCGCAGGATGATTTCGTCGCCGTCCTCAAGGAATTTACGCACTTCGCCGGAAGCCAGTTCGATCGGCTTCTTACCGCCCTCGGTGATTTCCAGCAGGCTGCCGAACTGACCGTTTTCCGGCCCCGACAAAGTGCCCGAACCAAACAGATCGCCGGCCTGCAACTGGCAGCCGTTGACGCTGTGGTGCGCGACCATTTGCGCCACGGTCCAGTACATGTGTCGGGTGTTGCTCAGGGTCAGGCGATGGGCCGGCAGGTTCTGCTCGCGCATGCCTTCGGTCAGCAGCAGCACTTCCAGTTCGATGTCGAAGGCACCCGCGGCCTGGTCACGTTTGTCGAACAGGTAAGGCAGCGGCTGCGGATCGCCTTCCGGACGCGCCGGTTGCGCACGACGGAACGGTTCCAGCGCCTCGGCCGTCACCACCCACGGCGAGATGCTGGTAATGAAACTCTTCGACAGGAACGGCCCCAGAGGCTGGTATTCCCACGCCTGGATATCCCGCGCCGACCAGTCGTTGAGCAGGCAGAAACCGGCGATGTGATCGGCGGCGTCGCCGATGGCAATCGAGTCGCCCATGTCGTTGCCCTGGCCGATCCAGATGCCCAGTTCCAGTTCGTAGTCCAGCCGTGCACACGGGCCGAAGGTCGGTTCGGTCTGACCGGCCGGCAGGGTCTGGCCTTTCGGACGGCGAACGTCGGTGCCGGACGGGCGAATGGTCGATGCGCGGCCGTGGTAACCGATCGGCACGTACTTGTAGTTCGGCAGCAGCGGGTTGTCGGGACGGAACAGTTTGCCGACGTTTTGCGCGTGCTCGATGCCGACGTAGAAGTCGGTGTAATCGTTGATTTTCGCCGGCAGGTGCATCTCGCAGTTCGCCGCCAGCGGCAGCAGTTTTGCACCTTGGGCTTCGATCTTGCCGTGCAGGGTGCTGCCTTCCTTGAACAGTTCGATCAAGCGCTCACGCAGGGCAACACGAGCCTCGCGGCCGAGTTCGAAAAACGCATTGAGCTGACCGCCACGGGTGGCTTCGACCGCCGCTTTTGCAGCACCGTCGAACAGGCCGGCGTCGAGTGCCGCTTGCAGATCAAAGATGTGTTCGCCAATCGCCACGCCACTGCGCGGCGCAGAACCCTTCACGCTGAACACGCCCAGCGGCAGGTTTTGCAACGGGAAGTCGACATGGCCGTTGGCGGAGGCAACCCAGCTACGAGTGATGGAAGTCTGAGTCATGGGTTATCTCCGGGTCGGGTCGAAAGTAGCGGGCAGCGTGGCCCAGCAGGCATCGTAATGGGGTTGCAGTTGTGGGCAGTCGAGGGCGAAGCGACTCGGGCGCAGCACCTGACTGGTCTCGAACATGAAGGCCATGGTGTTGTCGATTTTCGCTGGTGCGAGTTCTGCGTTGATTGCCTTGGTGCAGGTTTCGCCGTCCGGGCCGTGGGCGCTCATGCAACTGTGCAGCGACGCACCGCCGGGCACGAAGCCTTCGGCCTTGGCGTCGTACTCGCCCTTGATCAGGCCCATGAATTCGTTCATCAGGTTGCGGTGGAACCACGGTGGACGGAAGGTTTTTTCGGCGACCATCCAGCGTGGCGGGAAGATCACGAAGTCGAGATTGGCCAGGCCATGGACGCTGGTCGGCGAAGTCAGGACGGTGAAAATCGAAGGATCCGGATGATCGAAGCTGACCGTACCAATGGTGTTGAAACGGCGCAGGTCATATTTGTACGGCACGTTATTACCGTGCCAGGCGACCACGTTCAGCGGCGAATGATCAAGCTCGCAACCCCACAACTGGCCGAGGAATTTCTGCACCAGGGTGGTCGGCTGCTTGAGATTTTCGTAATGAGCGACCGGGGTCAGGAAGTCCCGTGGATTGGCCAGACCGTTGCTGCCAATCGGTCCGAGGTCCGGCAGGCGCAATGGCGCGCCGTGGTTTTCCGCAATGTAGCCACGCGCCTGCGGGTCGAGCAGTTCGACGCGAAATTTCAGACCGCGCGGCAGCACGGCGATTTCCAGCGGCTCGAGTTCCAGCACGCCCAGCTCGGTGGCAATGCGCAGGCGGCCCAGCTCCGGCACCAGCAGCAGTTCGCCATCCGCGTTGAAGAACACGCGCTCCATGGAGCGGTTGGCACGGTAATGGTAAATGCTGATTCCGGCCGGTTTTTCCGCCGCCGAATTGGCAACCATGCTCACCAGCCCGTCAATGAAATCGGTGGGCTCGGTCGGGATGTCCAACGGGTTCCAGCGCAGGCGATTGGGGGTCACTTCACCCAACGGTCCGCCGGCCAGTTGCCGATCCAGTTTGACGAACGCCGGGTGATTGGCCGACGGCTGAATGCGGTACATCCAGGTCCGCCGCGCTTCGGCGCGAACCATGGTGAACGCGGTGCCGGAGAACAGCTCAGTGTAGAGGCCGTATGGGGCTTTTTGCGGGGAGTTCTGGCCGACGGGCAGTGCGCCGGGCAACGCTTCACTGCTGAACTCATTGCCGAAACCGGACTGATAAGCCAGCGCGGGCGCCGTTGAATCGAGGTTCATGGAGCCTCCTGAACAGGGAGTAGGCAATGGCCTGTCGCTCTGTTGCAGAGGTCTCGGCACGCCTGGGTTATTTTTATCGTAATTCAATTACGCATAACGTAATTTGATTGGTATTGACCGTCAAGCTATAAAGACGCCCATTCGTCCCGGGATCAGACTGCCTCCATGGAAACGCCGCGCAACAACGACAAACAGAAAGTCCGCTCGGCCGAGGTCGGCACCGACATCCTCAAGGCACTGGCCGAGTTGTCGCCATCGACTTCACTGTCGCGCCTGGCCGAGCATGTGCAGATGCCGGCAAGCAAGGTTCACCGCTATCTACAGGCGTTGATCGCCAGCGGTTTTGCCGAACAGAACACCACCACCAACCATTACGGCCTGGGCCGCGAAGCGCTGCGCGTGGGGTTGGCCGCACTTAACAGTATGGACGTGCTGAAAGTCGCCGCCCTGCCCTTGGCCGAACTGCGCGATGAATTGAATGAAACGTGTTTTTTGGCGGTGTGGGGCAATCAGGGCGCAACCGTGGTGCATATCGAACCGGCGGTGCGCGCGGTGACCGTGGTGACGCAATTGGGCTCTGTGTTGCCGTTGCTCAGTTCATCTACGGGATTGGTGTTTGGCGCTTATCTGCCCAAGCGTGAAACGGTGGATTTGCGCGAGCAGGAAGTGCTTGCAAGCAATTCCCATACGTTGGCGGACGATCAGGCTTATGTGACCTTGTGTGAACAGATCCGCGAGCGCGGCCTGCACCATGTGCATGGTTTGTTGATGCCCGGCGTCGATGCGTTGTCGGCCCCGGTATTCAACGCGGTGGGAAATGTGGTGGCCGTCATGACCATCGTTGGCCCGGCGTCACTGTTTCACGCCGACGAAAACGGCCCGGCGGCGCAGCGATTGCTGGCGGCGACGCGGGCCGTTAGTTGGCGAATGGGATATGAGCCATCCGTTGTCACTGGTTAATTAAGCTGACAGGCTACTGTTGCGCTTAATTGCTTCTCGGTAGGACTCAACCACAATACGACCTGCAGTATTAAGATCAATGCTGTCCAAATAGGCAACGCGATCAGCTTTATCAAAAGTCCATCGCTTTGAAAAAATACCCGCGTATTCAGTATTGAACCTGGGCAACTCATCCGCCTGCACTTGTTCCATGATAGCCCAGCTCAAACTCTCGGAGTAATCAACCACCTGCTTTCCCTCGTCGTTGATCACTACCGAGTTCAGGTAAGTTTCATCAACATTAATGGTATACCCTAAAACACCGAACGCACCAGTCAACTTTTTACTTACTTCTTCCAGCAAATTATTACTCACAAATAGCATCCTTACTAATAATGGAAGTCGGCCAAAACACATTCAAAAAATATAAACACTGATTGACGGGCCGACGCCCACTTTATAAACAACCCAACTAATTTAGTACACCCCAAAACTTGTATGTAGACGTAAACACACCGAACACTTCAAACAACAATCCCCAGAACTTTGGCTTTGGCCACAGCCTGAGTCCTTCGCTCTACACCCAACTTCCCATTGATCCGCCGCGCATGGGTTTTAACGGTATGTAACGATATGAACAACTGATCAGCTATCTGTTGATTGGAGTTACCCAGGGCGACTAACTCAAGCACTTCTATTTCACGCTGACTCAAGCGGTTCTGGACCGAAGCCAGCGGTTCAGCAGGGTTACCCGACTCGGTACGCCCGATCGCCTCCGGCAAGCGTGGCTGGCGCAATTGCAGATCGCGCAGGGCCTGTTGAAGATTGCAGCGCTCGACCAGTGCCAAACCTTCCTGCATCGTCTGGCGGGCGACAGGCGTGTCGCCCGTCAGCCAGGCCACTTCTGCCAGCGCCAGGTGCAATTGCGCTTGCAGCCCCGCCATTCCCCGTTGGCGCGCCCAGTGCAACTGAGCCTCGAGCTGCACCAGAGGGTTTGGCGCCTGCCCTCGATACACTTCGGTCAGCACCAGCAGGTATTCAAGGCCGGGAATCAGCTCCAGCGTCGCCGGCGGCGCCTGACGAGCATGGACTCCGTGATAGTGACGCAGCACCCGGGTCAGGGCTTCATGGGCCAAATCCGGACGGCCCTGCTGCAACCAGAAATGGCAGCTGTATTGCAGCAGAACACTGCGGTAGACCGTGTCTGGAATCCGCCGCTGTTGCATCAATCGTTCGGCGTCACGCAGCAGGACAAAAGCCTGGGCGTAGTCCTGGCGATTGGCGGCCAATTGCGCGAGGCCGAGGAAACCGTAAAGCACGCGTTTGTCCTGGCTGCGCAGGCAGATTTGCAGGCCGCTCTCGAAGTACGCGGCCGCCTGCGTCTCTCGTCCCTGACACAGGCTCAAGCGTCCGCGCTGCAAGGCAATCCGCCCCAGCAGCGGTTGGGCCAGCGGTTGCTGCTGGACGAGCAATCCATGCATGTTGGCCAGCAGGGTTTCAGCCCGGCCGGACGCACCACGCTGCTCGAGCAATTGCGCATGATCGAGTTCCAGCAGCCCCTCGAACACCAGCGAACCTTGCGCTCGCGCCAGGCACAACGCCTCACGGTTGGTCGCCTGCGCCACGTCGAGCTCGCCCCTGAGCAAGGCTTGCTGGGTCAGCGCTGACAGGCACATCAGCCGAGCCGTCCAGAGCGAGGGGTCGAGTTCGTCGAGTGCCTCAAGCAAATGCGCGCGCGAAGGCTCCATGCGCCCCTGCAAATGCAGGAGCCAACCCTGCATCGCCTGCCAACGCGCCATCAGCTGCCGTTGATGCAACGCCGACGGCTGAGGGGCGAAGCGTGACAAATGCCCGATGCACTCACCCGCCTGCTCGAACCGCCCGGCAAACAGCAACGCCGCGGTGATCAACCCCACCAGTTGCGGCGAGCCAAGCATCAGCTCGTCGCCTTTGTGTTCATGCAGACGCAACAACAGCACCACGGTCTGCTCTTCGAACAGGTGCTCGAAACTGAAATGCTGCAACAGGCTGACCGCGACCTCGAACTCTTCGGCCAACAAGGCTTGTTCAAACGCAGCTTTCCAGTCCAGTTCGGCGGCGAACCACTGACAAGCGCGGCGATGCCAGGAACGTCCCGCCGGCCACTGCTCTTCGCGCATCAATTGCGTGAGGGGGGTGAAAATCTGCAGCCAGTCGGTCGAGTCCTGCCAGGGCTCGATGAAGCAGCCCAACGCCTGCAACGTGCTCAGGCATTGGGCGCCCTCGCCTGCACCGAACAGGTGGTCGCACAACCGCGCATTGAATCGCTGCAAATGGGCCAGCACCCGCCAGGCTTCTGCCAGCTCCGGGGTCAGCATGCCGAACAATTCGTGTTCGAGGTAATCGTGCAGGGTGTCCGGCCGACCGTGCAGCGACTCGTTGCGCGACCAGTCGCATTTTTGCAGCAGCGCTATCCGCACACCCGCGCACCAGCCACCGCTGAGTTCGATGATCCTGCCGGCACGTTTCGCCGCCTGCTCCGGCTCCAGGTGATGCAGCAGTCGGGCAATTTCCGTTTGAGTGAAGGCCAGCGTGGCGCGCTCGCAGTCGTACAGCTCATCGGCGAGCAACAAGCGTGGCCAATTGCATTGCGGGCGGCGGCGACCACTGAGCCACCAGGTAATCATCGGACTGCTGATAGCCAGCAACCGGTCGAGCAGCAGGTCCAGCTCCGGGTTGGGCGTGCGGCAATAGTCATCGAGGCACAGCCAGGTCGGCGTCTGCCATTGAGCCAGCGATGACAGCAATGCGGATTCGTCCGCCGCGACCAATCCCAACGCGTGGGCCAGCCACTGCCGAAAATCGGCAGCCTCCATCGGCGCCCCCGCCAACGGCAACCAACAGACCCGGCACTGCTCGGGCGCCTGCAACAGGCATTCGATCAGCAGCGCACTCTTGCCACTGCCCGCCGGCGCACAGAGCAATTTCACGCGTGCGGTCGAGGCCAGTAACGGCTCGATCAGCCGCTCGCGAGACTGGTGATGGGAAGACAAACGGGGCAGAAGTCCAGGACGGTCCAGACACGGGGTCATGGCGGTCATAGTGGTGCGCCTTTTTATAATTGTGGCGCCACCCTAGCCCTCTCTACACGGCTTGTTGAAGAAGTATTCAACACACTTATCGACACCTATAAAAAAGGTGACCGCAAAGTCACCTTTTTCTGTAGAGCCTGTAGGAATGATTACCTCACCCCTGTACTCCGCAGCGCTGCTGGCGTGTAGTCACCTGCTTTGGCATCGATGCCGAATTCGAAGCTGTGCTTCTCCTCGTTCTTCATCCCCAGTGCGATGTAGCGACCGGCGATCAAGTCGTACAGCGCTTCAACGGTGTAGGCCGGCACCTGGTGATCGTAGTAGAACTGGGCATGACCTTCGGCCACACGCCACAGCTGACCGCGACCGTCATAGTGATCGGCCAGTGCCACCTGCCAGCTGTCTTCGTCGATGTACATGTGACGCTTGGCGTACACGTGCCGTTCGTTGGGTTTGACCGTGGCGACAACCTCCCAGACCCGGTGCAACTCGTAGCGTGTGAGGTCCTGATTGATATGCCCGGCCTTGATCACATCGGTGTACTTGAGGTTGGGCGAGTCGAGCTTGTAGCTGTTGTAAGGGATGTACATTTCCTTCTTGCCGATCAGCTTCCAGTCATAGCGATCCGGTGCGCCGGAAAACATGTCGAAGTTGTCGGTGGTGCGCAACCCGTCGGACGAGGTGCCGACGCCGTCATAGGCCACCTGCGGCGCACGCCGCACGCGACGCTGACCGGCGTTGTAGATCCAGGCCTTGCGCGGTTCCTTGACCTGGTCGAGGGTCTCGTGAACCAGCAACACGTTGCCGGCCAACCGCGCCGGCGCCGTGACTTCCTGCTTGAAGTAGCTGAGCACGTTGTCGTCGCTGCCGGGTTTCAAGTCCCCCAGCAGCGAAGGCACGGCGACTTCATCCTTGAAGCGGATCACCGTGAAATCGCCATTGGACTGCGGCGTGGCCTGGGTGATGGTGCGACGCAAATTGCCGCCGTGATAACGGGTGACGTGGTTCCAGATCACCTCAACGCCGTTCTTCGGAATCGGAAATGCGTAGTAGCGATTGCCAGTGAAATTGGCCAGGCCATTGCCGTCGTTGATCGGCGTTACATTCAGCGCGCTGCGCTTGGCCGACTCGTAGATGTCCGCTGGCAAGGCCACTGTACGGTGGGTCGGATAGACCGGGATCTTGTAGGTCTCCGGGTAGCGTTTGAACATCGCGATCTGGCCGTCGGAGAGCTTGTCCTTGTACTTGTCGACGGTTGCCGCCGTGATGGTAAACAGCGGTTTTTCATTGGCGAACGGGTCGGCAAGGAACCCTTTGCTGTCCACCGCGCCCGCGTTTTTCGGGATGCCGCCGGTCCAGGCCGGAATCGAGCCATCGGCATTACCCGCCTTCTCGGCACCCAACGGCGTCAGGCTGGTACCGAGTTTGTTGGCTTCGTCCGGCGACACCGCAGCCATTACATCGACGGCCAACAGGCTCAGGGCCAGAACGCTGCATTGCAGAATCATTTTGCGCATTGAAATCATCCTTCTCAGCCAGATCAGAAGTTCACGCCAAAGCTCAGCGCCAGGAAGTCGCGATCTTCCAGGGTGTTGTAGTCACCGCCGAAGAAATCGGTGTAACTCAAGCTCGCGGTGTAGGTGTTGCGATAGTCCGCATCGACGCCGACGCTGATGGCCTTGGCGCCTTCGTTGAACAGCCCGTTGGGGCCATAACCGGCGACGTCATGGGACCACGACAGGTTGGGTTTGAAATTGATCCCGGCGATGACGTTGTTGTAATCAAGGATCGCGCGGGCGCGGTAGCCCCAGGATGTCGAGGTGACGAAACCGTCGGTATCACCGCGGAAACCGTACTGTCCGTAGACCGAGTCGCGGCCGTAACGCAGCTTGCTTTTGTCTTCCAGCCCGCCAACGTGAACAACGGCCGCCTCACCCACCAGGGTCAAACGGTCCGCGCCGGCGATCTGATCGATGAAGTGCGTCAGGGTGCTCTGGATCTGCGTCACTTCCTTGCGGCGATAGCCTTTGTTGTCCGCGCCTGGCCGGGTGGCGATTGGTGAAGCAGCGCCGCCGGCAATCGGGTTGAGCAAGGCCAGTGTCAGGTCGGTGCTGTTGACCTGCACCGGTGCGTTGGGGCGATAGCTGATCTCGCCGGTCCATGCGGTGCCGGTCGGCAAGGTGGTGGAGAAACTCGCGCCGTAGAGGCGGATGTCTTCCGGGTATTCGAGATAGTACTGACCGCGACCGAGCATCACGCTCTGGGCCAAGGCCGAACCAGTGCCGGGTGCGATGGCGTTCGCGGTAGAAACGATGGCCGGTATCCGTGCCAGCGTCCCCGCCCCGGCGGTGGTGGTGCCAACGTTCGGTGTGCGGCTGTGGTAGTTCATGAAGTACAGGCCGTACTCGGTGTCATCACCCAGCCAGCGCAACGCCGTGCCCCATTGCCCGGAGTCGCGGGCGTCGCGGTCGCCGCCACGGGGCACGATCACCCCTTCCTTGCCGACCTGGAAGCCTTGGCCAAAGGCGGCAGCGATCGGTTGCAACGGTGCAATCGCCGGACTGGCGACCGTGTATCCCGTGTTGCAGCCGTCCGCCGCCACGTCCCCGCCGAAGAAGGTGCCGCAGTTGTCGAGAACGGTCTGGTCCCACTCCAGTTGATAGAAACCTTCCACGGTAAGTTTGTCGGTCAGGCCCTGAGAGGCGAACAGCATGTTCACCGGAATCAGGCCTTCCTTGATTTCTGCGCCAGGACGGCGGAACGCTGAAACGTCGACCGGGTTGATGCTGTTGATCGAGTTGCCGATGAAGGTACTTTCGCCCCAACTGACCACCTGTTTACCCGCGCGCAGGGTGCCCGGCAGATCGGCGATGGAATAGTTGTGATAGACGAACGCATCGAGGATCTGCGCGCCGGCAGACTTGGAACCCTCTTTGCGATTGTGATCGCTGATCGGCTTGAACTCGCGGTCTTCGTCCTTCAGTTCGAAGTCGTACCAATACTTGCCACGGACGAACATGCCGGTGTCGCCGTACTTCAGTTCGAGGTCGTGAATACCCTTGAAGATCTTGGAGTAGGTTTCGCCCTTCTTGAAGTTCAGACGCCCGTCGTCACCGGTCGACGCCTGGCCGGTCCCGCCGTTGACGATGCCCACCAGCGATTTATCGGCATCGCGCATGCCCCAACTCGCGCCGACGGACAGCGAGGAGTCGAATGTCCCCTCGATTTCGCCAATGTTGAATGAAACGGCCTGCGCCTGGGCACAGCAACCCAAGGCAACCGCAGCGGCCAGCGCCTGCGGCGTGAAGATGGCGCGCATTGTTGTTTTTGTCATGCGTCTTCCCCGGTGAGTGACAGAAGGCCACACCCTACTGCCGCAGGTCGGGAGCGATAAGCGCACCAAGGAGGTATTCGTTGTGTAGCTCTAAAGGATGAATGGCCTTGCGGCGCGGGGAGTTGCGCGAGGTATGGATGAAGTGGATGGAGGTTCATCAGCCGGATGCATGAGCGCGAGACTGTTGCCCAGGCTGCAATACTGCATGTCTGGAATCGCTATTTTTCCTTTGGACTCAAGCGCTTATTCTTGTCGGGCTTTCACGGCAAACGGCCTGACAGCACACAGCGATGGCCTGCGGTCAGTCCGCGCCATTGGCGACAGATTTCAGATGTGTCGAAGGTTTCGACTCATCGCCCCGTGTTCACTGACGTTGATTTGTAGCTCCTTGATCCAACGTCTTACTTTGGCCGCTGCGTTTGCAGCGGCCTTTTTTATGGGCGATGGTTTTGCGCGGAGGCAGGACTCAGGCGAGCCCTGCGCGAGGCGAAGGAATCAGAGGGAATACTTCTGCAAATTGCCCATCATTTCCTTCAGCGCCTCGATGTTGTCCTTTGGATGCGCTGCGCCTTCGAAGTCGCAGATCTGCTGCCAGTGCGCCGCCACATCTTCCGGTGAAAACCCGACCCGTGGATCGAACCCGGCGCCGAGGCTGCGCTCCCAACGCACCTTGCCCATCCAGCCGCCACCGACTTCAAACAGCCCCGAGGTTTCCTGGCAGTTTTCGCTGGCAAGGTACACCACCAGCGGGCTGACCAGTTCCGGTTTGAGTTGTTCGAACACTTGCGGCGGGATCAGGCCTTCGGTCATGCGGGTGCCGCCGGTAGGGGCGATGGCGTTGACCAGGATGTTGTTTTTGCGGCCTTCGATGGCCAGGGTGCGGGTCAGGCCGTAGAGGCCGAGCTTGGCCATGCCGTAGTTGGACTGGCCGAAGTTGCCGTAGATGCCCGAGGTGGATGCGGTGAAGATCACGCGACCATAATTTTGCTCGCGCATATGAGGCCAGGCGGCGCGGGTGACTTTGTAGGCGCCTTCGACGTGGACGCGATAGACCAGGTCCCAATCGGCATCGTCCATTTTGTGGAAAGTCTTGTCCCGCAGGATCCCGGCGTTGTTGACCACTACGTCGACCCGGCCGAAAACGTCGAGGGCGTTCTGGACGATTTTGTCGCCGTCGGTGACGGAGTCATAGTTGGCCTCGGCAGTGCCGCCGGCCTCACGGATTTCCGCGACTACGCGGTCTGCTGCCGAAGCGTTTGCACCTTCACCTTGCGCCGAGCCACCGAGATCGTTGACCAGCACCCTGGCGCCCTGTTTCGCGAACAACAGCGCATGAGCGCGGCCCAGGCCACCACCGGCTCCGGTGATGATCACGACTTTATCTTCGAAGCGCACAGGCTCATTCATTAGGGGGGACTCCAGCAGGCCGAGGGACAATAAGTCCGAGTCTCAGGCAAGGCGCTGCCGGTCACAATGAACACGGGGTAGGCTGAATGGTGCTCGATAAGGCGGGGGGATGATGAGCGCGTGGACCGAGTCACGGCCCATCGCCAGCAAGCCGGCTCCTACAGGACCGGGGTGCCCCAAACTCATCAAACACCACAAAAACACTGTAGGAGCCGGCTTGCTGGCGATGGCAATCCGACAGACACCACAACCCTCAAGAACGCATTCGCCGGCAAGAATTGGGATGAACACCACCTCACCAAACACACAAAACCTGTAGGAGCCGGCTTGCCGGCGATGGCGATCCAACAGGCACCACAACCCTCAAGGACGCATTCGCCGGCAAGGTTGCTGCGATGTTTACGAACAGGCCACTTTCAGCGGCATTGAAATCAGCCGGTCGCGAAACGCCAGATAATGCTTGAGCACCTGAGCCGGTGCTTCGGTTTGCGGGTAATGGCCGATGCCGGGCAGCAGGACCGTGTCCGGGTTCGGGATCAGCTCCCGATAGCGTTCGACCATGTGCCCGCCGGAAATCGGATCGACCTCGCCATCGATCACCCGCAACGGCACTTCGCCGCGCTGCATGGCACTCACCCAACGCTCGCGCTGAACCCGACGTTCGGGGATGTAGGCAATCAGCTTGTGCATGATCCGTGGCCCGTGATTGCTGTCGATCAGGCTCCAGAAATCATCCATCTCACTCTCGGTAGGACGGCTCTGCGGTCCGAAGATATGGCGAAAACTCTTCACCAGCGCATCACGGGAAAACGCGCGGCCGATCATCCAGCCCAACGGGCTGAGCAACAGTTTTTGCATCAGCACCGGGCGATGGGTTTCAGGAAACAGCCCCCCATTGAGGAACACGCAACTGGCGAGGTGAATGCGTTCCTCGTAATGCCGGGCCAACAGTTCCTGAGCCACGCTGTCGCCATAATCGTGGGCAAGCACGTGCACCGGTTGCTCGACGTTCAAATGTTCCAGCAACGCCTGTTGCAGATCGGCCTGCTCCAAGAGGCTGTATTCATGATCCACCGGTTTGGCTGAATCGCCGAAACCGAGCATGTCGCAGGCAATCACCCGATAACGCTGGGCCAGCGGCTGCCACAGGTAGTGCCAGTCCCAACTGGCGGTCGGGAAGCCATGAATGAGCAACAGCGGCTCACCCTGCCCCGCCGTCCAGTAACGTACCGTCTGATCACGAAAGTCGAACGTCTGGCTGCGCTTGCGCCAGACACACAGGGGGATCTCGGCGAGAGGCATCAGAGTTTATATCCCGCGTCTTGTTTATCGAGTTTGCGCAGCAGCGCCGGCCAGGCCAGTGCGCCGCCCATCCCTTGTGCACTTTTGGTGACGCCGGCGATCATCGCCTTGGCGCCCGCCAGAATCTGCGGTTCGATGGCGATGAGTTCCGCACCACCGTTCTGCGCCAGCACCTGGATATCGCAGGCGCGCTGGAAGGTGAACATCATCAGGAACGTGTCGGCGATGGTGCCGCCGCAGGTCAGCAGCCCATGGTTGTGCAGCATCAGGAAATTGTTTTCACCGAGGTCGGCCTGCAGCCGTGCCTTCTCTTCGTGGTTCAGCGCAACGCCTTCATAGGCGTGATACGCCAGGCTCGACAGAACAAACAGCGACTGTTGGCTGATCGGCAAAACGCCTTGCTTCTGCGCCGACACCGCAACGCCGGCCGCCGTGTGCGTGTGCAATACACAGACGACATCGTGCCGCACTTCGTGCACGGCGCTGTGGATGGTGTAGCCCGCCGGGTTGATCTCGTAAGGGCTGTCCATCAGCTTGTTGCCGGCCTGATCGACTTTGACCAGGCTCGAAGCGGTAATTTCGTGGAACATCAACCCGAACGGGTTGATCAGGAAATCTTCAGTGCCTGGCACCTTGGCGGAGATGTGCGTGAAGATCAGATCATCCCAGCCATGCAGGGCGACCAGACGATAACAGGCGGCCAGATCGACGCGGGTCTGCCACTCGGCGGCACTGACCTGGTCTTTGACACTGTGGGGCGATTGGACGGGGGCTACGCTCACGACAAGGAACTCCTGTTCTTATTGTTTTGCTCACGTTTAGCAGTCTAGTCAGCCCCCGGGGTTCATGTAGTTGCATTGGCAGCCAGCTTGATGACCTAGCGAGTCACTGCGCCAGACAGCTTGGATCCATGTCAAAGTACCGCCGCCAACAAGGGGGCCGCGAACCGATTCCGCAGCCCCGAATCGGCACAATCCTGGCTCGCCTTGCTGCGCGAATGGCCAGTCAGCCCCGCAGAGCGGTGACGAGTTCCGCCAGCCAGGGTTCGGCATCGGTTTCCGGGGTGACGCTTTCGCTGGCATCCAGGCGCAGCATCGGCAGCACTTCGCGGATGCCCAGTTCGCCGAACAGCTCGCGCATCAGCTCACCGCCGCCGCAGAACGTATCGCCGTAGCTCGCATCGCCCAGGCCGATCACCGCGCCCGGCAAACCACGCCAGGCGGCCGGCAATTGGTCACGAATGGCGAAATACAACGGTTGCAGGTTGTCCGGCAGTTCGCCCATGCCCGTGGTCGAAGTCACTGCCAGAAAGGCTTGCGGGCCAAACGCCTGAACATCGGCAAGGCTAGCGCGCGGGTTGTGAAAGGTTTCGAAGCCCGCGGTTTTCAAAATATTCGCAGCGTGGCGAGCGACTTCTTCAGCCGTGCCGTACACCGAGCCCGAAAAGATGGCGACTTTCATCAATCTGATCCTGAAGCTGAGTAAAAAGATGAGGGATATTAACAGCCACAGCAAAAAAGCTGCGATTAGCTCTCATTAAGCATTGAAGGCCGCTAGAGTTCTTTTAGAATGCTGCGCTCAATCAATCTGGAAAGGATTCTCCGATGATCAACGCACAACTGCTGCAAATGGTGATTGACGCGTCCAACGACGGCATCGTGATTGCCGAAAAAGAAGGTGAACACGACAACATCCTGATTTACGTCAACCCGGCGTTCGAACGGTTGACCGGTTACACCAGCGAAGAAATCCTCTACCAGGATTGCCGCTTTCTGCAATCAGGTGACCGCGACCAGGAAGCGCTGCCCTTGATTCGCAATGCGTTGAGCAGTGGCGGCTCCTGCCGGGAAATCCTGCGCAACTACCGCAAGGACGGCACGCCCTTCTGGAATGAGCTGTCGCTTTCTACGGTGAAAAACCCGAGTGACGGTCAGACGTATTTTGTCGGCGTGCAAAAGGACGTCACCGTGCAGGTCAAGGCGCAGCAGCGGGTAGCGCAGCTTGAAGCGCAAGTGGCAGAGCTTCAGGCCGAGCTCGCCGCGCTCAAACCGACGAACGGCGCAAACAAAACCGAGAATTGATTGTCATTAACTACAATCACCGATGACTTTGTTACTTTTCCTTTCGAGCCCATCATGCAGCGCGACGCACTCCTGACCCAGGATGAGCTGGATTTTATCCAGACCATGCAACACAACCCGCAACTCAATGTGCGGGATGCGACGTCGAGTCTGCTTGTAAATGGTGGTTCGCAAATCCGTGACCTGCTCACGCGCCTTGCTGCTCATGAGCAAGTCACGATCCAGGCCAACTTCGAAAATCAGCAAATGACCTTCCCGCTGCACCTGGTGGAAGACGAATTTCACGCGCTGCATTTACGCCTCGGCGTCCCCAGCATTTATGAAGACGGACCGTTGGTCCGGCCATGGCGCCTGCTCCTCGAAGAACCGGTCGCCCTGGAAAATGCCGCCGGCCATCCCGGCACGATGTGGGTGCATGAAGTGTCGTTCAAAGGGGTTTTGCTGGAAGTTCGCAACAAGACCAAACCGCCCAAGCATTTCGCGTTGTGGTTCAGCCCGTCAGGCTATGAACGTATCGCGTTGCGCGGCACCTTCGAGAGAGAAACCGAGAACGGCTTCTTTGCCTATCAGTTGAGTCAGAGCGACAAGGATGAAACCGAGCGCCTTCGCCAGTACATCCTTCAGCAGCATCGACTGACCCACCCGACCCTGCATCTGTGATTCAGGTATCCAGGTTGCCTGCCAGGAACTGTTTCAGGCGCTGACGCATCACCACTCCTTCGTTACCCAGGCAGCCGATGGACGATCCGTCCAGGCTCTCCTGCGACAGTTCCGACGCGTCACCGGCCAGCATCAACTGGCAATCCAGGCTCATCGCCAGACGATTCAAACGTCGCGGCAAATCACTGGTCGGCGCGTGATTGGAAAACAGCACCAACGCCTGGGGCTTGACCCTTTCGCAGACCAGCGCCAGTTCATCAAAGGGCTGACCAACCGCCAGCAATTGAATGGCCGAATCGACACTGCTCAAAAACAACGCCGTGACCAACAGTTCGAGTTCACGACATTGATCGTTCAGGGGACAGACAATCACGCGCCGTGGCTGCATGACGCGCACCAGCAGCAGCCGCTGTAATACCCGGGAACGCAAAAAACCGTCCAGGAATAGCCACTCGCTGGCCTGGCCGAACACTTCCTGACGTTGCAGGAATTGCTTCCAGAGTGGCATCAGAATGTCCTGAAACGCCACGGTCAGGGGGTAACTGGAAAAGATCTGCCCATAGACCTGCTCCAGTTGCACCTCATCGAACACGCTCACCGCCGCTTTGACTTGTTCCTGCCACTGCGCGTAGTCAGCCTGCACCAGTTCGTTGGGAATGATATGCGACAACGCTTGAAGCGGGGCAGTCTTGGCCAGTATCTTGCCGACCTTGCTGACGGCGACGCCACGTTCGATCCAGCCCAGGATGCTGCGGACCCGCTCGATATCGGTCATTGCGTACAAGCGATGCCCGCTTTCGGTGCGCATTGGCTGAATCAGACCATAACGTCGCTCCCACGCCCGCAAGGTGACCGGATTGACGCCCGTCAGCCGTGACACTTCACGGATCGGAAACAGTTCTTCCTTTTCTATGGAAAGAGCACGCGGCAAACCAGCGACATCTTCAGTCAAGACAGGCATAGGGCAATCAACGTCCGCGCATAAATTGGATCCCATTCTACCTCTCTTGTCCCATCACCATTCAATACATTGATGAACGACGATTGTCGCTGCCATAACCTGTAGAATCCGGACTAATCCTTGCTTGTTCCGAGACGCAGCCCATCACCCCGGCGCTGCGCCTGGCGAAACTCCTATCCGGAGTAACGCAATTGTCATACGGAGATACATAATGTCTACCTCCCCCGTCACGCTGATGGTTGCGCGCCGCGTCGCCGATGGGCGTTATCAGGACCTGATGACCTGGTTGCGCGAAGGCGAACAACTGGCCACCGACTTCCAGGGTTATCTCGGCTCAGGCGTGCTCGCCCCGCCGCCCGACGATGACGAATTCCAGATCATTTTCCGCTTCGCCAACGCGCAGACCATGCACGCCTGGGAGCATTCAGCCTCGCGTACCGCCTGGCTCGCGCGCGGCAGCGACTTGTTTGCACATAAGACGGAACATCGCGTGAGCGGCATCGAAGGCTGGTTCGGTGCTGCCGGCGCACGTCCGCCTCGCTGGAAACAGGCAGTGGCAATCTGGTTGGCGTTCTTCCCGGTATCGTTGTTGTTCAACTTCGTACTGGGGCCGTTGCTCGGCGAAATGAGCCTGTTGCCTCGGGTGTTCATCAGCACACTGTGTCTGACGCCGTTGATGGTCTACCTCTTTATTCCGCTGTCGACCCGTTTGTTGGCAGGTTGGCTGCAAAGTACACCGCAACGACGGTTGCCCGCCGAGCCGTCCTCCCAAAATCACTGAGCCCTTGTAGGAGCGAGGCTTGCCCGCGAAAGCGATGTACCGTTCAACATATTTTGTCGACTGTTACACCGCTTTCGCGGGCAAGTCGGATCGCCGCGCCGCACGCTCCTACAAAAGCCACCTCACGGCTCGTCGCTGGTATAGTTTTGCTCTTACCGCGACGCGAGCCGTTCATGACCTCTTCATCCGCCCCGATCCTCATCACCGGTGCCGGCCAGCGTGTCGGCCTGCACTGCGCGCAGCGATTGCTCGAAGACGGCCATGCGCTGATCTTCAGCTATCGCACTGAACGCCCAGGCGTACAGGCATTGCGCGATCTGGGGGCAACGGCAATCCTCGCCGACTTTTCCAGCGAGGGCGGGATTCTCGCCTTCATCAGCGAACTGAAAACCCACACCGACTGCCTGCGGGCGATCATCCACAACGCATCCGAATGGCTGACCGAAACGCCGGACACCGACGCCGCAGCGTTTACCCGCATGTTCAGCGTGCACATGCTGGCGCCCTACCTGATCAACCTGCACTGTGCCGACTTGTTGCAACGCTCGACCCCGGCGGACATCGTGCACATCAGCGATGACGTCACGCGCAAGGGCAGCAGCAAGCACATCGGCTACTGCGCCAGCAAAGCCGGGCTCGACAGCCTGACCCTGTCCTTCGCGGCGAAGTACGCGCCTGACATCAAGGTCAACGGCATCGCCCCTGCCCTGCTACTGTTCAACCCTGACGACGACGCGGCGTACCGCGCCAAGGCTCTGGCCAAATCCGCATTGGGTATCGAACCCGGTAGCGACGTGATCTACCAAAGCCTGCGTTATTTGCTCGACAACCCTTATGTCACCGGCACGACCCTGACCGTCAACGGCGGGCGGCACCTCAAGTAAGTTGCCCCGCGAGGATATTTCATGACGTTATCCCGGCCCCAGAACGCCCTGTCCCAGAACTACCGCGAGATCCTCATCGGTCTCGGTGAAAATCCCGACCGCGAAGGCCTGCTCGATACCCCGGCGCGCGCAGCCAAAGCCATGCAGTACCTGTGTCATGGTTACGAGCAATGTGTCGAAGAAATCGTCAACGGCGCGTTGTTCGCCTCCGACAACGATGAAATGATCATTGTCGACAACATCGAGCTGTACTCACTCTGTGAACATCACCTGCTGCCCTTCATCGGCAAGGCGCATGTGGCTTATATTCCAACGGGTAAAGTGCTGGGCCTGTCGAAGATTGCACGGCTGGTGGACATGTTTGCCCGTCGCCTGCAGATCCAGGAAAACCTCACCCGGCAGATCGCCGACGCGGTGCAACAAGTGACCGGTGCCGCCGGTGTCGCGGTGGTCATCGAGGCACAGCACATGTGCATGATGATGCGCGGCGTCGAGAAACAGAATTCGACCATGAACACCTCGGTGATGCTCGGCGCCTTCCGCGAGTCGAGCAACACCCGTCAGGAGTTCCTGCAATTGATTGGACGGAGCAAGTAGCAATGCCACAACTTCAACCAGGAATGGCACGCATCCGGGTCAAGGACCTGTGCCTGCGGACGTTCATCGGGATCAACGAGGATGAAATCCTCAACAAGCAGGACGTGCTGATCAACCTGACGATCCTGTATGCAGCCCAGGAAGCGGTGCGTGACAACGACATCGATCACGCGCTGAATTACCGGACCATCACCAAAGCGATCATCGCTCACGTGGAAGGCAATCGCTTTGCCCTGCTCGAACGCCTGACCCAGGAAATTCTCGATCTGGTCATGGCCAATGAGTCGGTGCTGTACGCCGAAGTCGAAGTCGACAAGCCCCACGCCCTGCGTTTCGCCGAGTCAGTGTCGATCACCCTGGCCGCGAGCCGCTGACCGCGTCTGGCGCATTGCTCGCCAGACTTTTATTATCTCGCGCACGACTGAGTAACACAGAGCCCATCATGACTGACCAACAACGCCTCGAACTTGAAGCCGCCGCCTTCCGCCGGCTGGTCGCGCACCTGGACAGCCGCAAGGATGTGCAGAACATCGACCTGATGAACCTCTCGGGTTTCTGCCGCAACTGCCTGTCCAAATGGTACAAGGCCGCGGCTGACGAACGTCAGATCGAGGTCAGCCTCGACGACGCCCGTGAAGTCGTCTACGGCATGCCGTACGCCGAGTGGAAAGCCCAATATCAGCAAGAAGCCAGCGCCGAGCAACAAGCAGCGTTCGCCAAAGGAAAACCCAATGAGTGATTTGAACACCCTGCGCGCCAGCCTCAAGAGCGGCGAACACGTTTTTGCCGACACCCTGGCCTTCATCGCCGCCGGTTATGACTACCAGCCACAGGCGTTCAACAACGGCGGCGTGGAAAACGCCGCCGGGCAAAACGAAGGTTCGTGCAAGACCCTGGGTCTGGCGCTGCTGGAAGGGTTGAGCGATGAAGAAGCGCTGTTGGCATTCGGCGAGCATTACCGCTCCGTCGTGGCCACCCCCGAAGGCAGCGATCACGGCAACATCCGCGCGTTGATTGCCCATGGCCTGGCCGGTGTGAAGTTCACCCAGCAACCCCTGACCCGCCGCTGATTTCTGACTGACACCGCCCCTGTAGGAGCCGGCTTGCCGGCGATGGGTCCCTCGAGTCGTGTATCGCCTTCGAAGACGCCATCGCCGGCAAGCCGGCTCCTACAGGGTTTCGTGT